>JAADFY010000257.1 GCA_013152625.1 Alphaproteobacteria bacterium | reverse complement strand
GGCGGCGGAAGCGGGCATTGGCGGTTTGAGCTTTTATCGCGGTATTCCGGGGGCGATCGGAGGGGCGCTGCACATGAATGCGGGGTGCTATGGCACCGAAACTCGCGACCGGATGATTGAATTGCGCGGAATTACCCGCGCCGGGGAGCCGGTTACGGTCTCCAATGCCGACATGGGATATGCCTATCGTCATTCCAGCGGGCCGCCGGGTCTGGTCATTGTTTCGGCCATCTATCAGGGGGCGGCTGGAGACCGGGGGAAAATTCTGGAGGAAATGAACGATATTACCCGGACCCGGGAAAGCTCCCAGCCAACAAAATCGCGCACCGGGGGTTCCACGTTCAAAAATCCGCCCGGGGGTTCGAGCTGGAAGCTGATCGAGGTGGCAGGGTGCCGCGGCCTGCAGGTCAAAGGCGCAGAGGTTTCACAAAAGCACTGCAATTTCCTGATCAACTCGGGCAAGGCGACCGCCCACGATATCGAATTGCTGGGCGAGACCGTCCGGCAACGGGTGCGGGCCCAGAGCGGGGTGGCGCTGGAATGGGAAATCAAGCGGCTCGGCCGTTTCGAACCGGGGCGGGAAATCAAAGAGTTTCTGGATGGTGAGGTTTTTGCAGGTGCTTAGTGAATGACGGCCAAATGCAACCTGCGCCGGATTCGGGGCGCCTGACCGGGCTTGATTTCGCCCGGTTTTTAGCGTTCTCGGGCATGGTGTTTGTCAATTTCCATGTGGTGATGGGGGCGGCCACCGGCACCGGACCGATCGCGTGGTTTTTAGGCTTTCTGGAGGGCAAGGCGGCGGCGACGTTTGTTGTTCTGGCCGGGGTCGGGCTGGGTCTGGCGGCCCGGCGGACCGGCTGGGGTGCCTTAAGCGCGACAACCATGAAACGGGCGGTGTTCCTGATGGCGGCGGGGTTGCTCAACTCGTTGATATTTCCCGCCGATATTTTGCATTACTACGCGATCTTTTTTGTTGTCGGCGTGCTTATGGTGCCCCTGTCCAGCGGGCTGTTGTGGTTGGTGGTGATCCTGTTGCCAATGGTGTTCGTGGTCATGGTGGGGGTTATGGATTATGAGCGGGGCTGGAACTGGGAAACGCTGGAATATGCCGGGTTCTGGACCGCTGAAGGGTTTGTGCGCAATCTTTTGTTCAACGGCTGGCACCCGGTGGTGCCATGGCTGGGGTTTTTCGTACTCGGCATGGTGCTGGCGCGGCTGGATCTGAACCGGTTTTCAACCCAGATGCGGCTTGCTTTTGGCGGAGCGCTGGCTTTATCGGCGGCGTATGCGCTGTCGTTTCTGGCCGCAGGGCTTGACCCCGAACTTAGCGAGCTGGCAGGGCTTTCGCCGATCCCGCCCCTGCCGCTTTACATGCTGGCAGGATCGGGGACGGCGGCGCTGGTAATCGGGGTGTGCCTGAGTGTTTTTTCCTCTGTCCAGATCGCCACGGCAGGGATGTGGGGGCCTTTTTTGCGGGCCGGTCGGCAGGCCTTAACCCTTTATCTGGTACATATTTTAGTGGGCATGGGAATTCTGGAGGCGATGGGCCTGCTGTCCGGGCAAAGCATCGAGACCAGTTTTTACGCCGCGCTGGCATTTGTTGCCGCCAGCGTATTGTACGCCTGGATCTGGGGCCTTTGGGCCAGGCGGGGCCCGGCAGAATGGCTGATGCGCAAGGTGGCCGGATAGTCGAAAGGTCTATTTTCGGGGGAAGCGATGGGCAAAAAAGTTGCGGTATTGATGGGCGGCTGGTCGCCGGAGCGTGAAATCTCGCTGCTTAGCGGGCAGGCGTGCGCTGCCGCCTTGCAGGGGGCGGGGTATGATGTGGTGGAAGTGGATGTGGACCGGGACATTTCGGCCACGCTTTTGCGCATTGGCCCTGATGCGGTTTTCAATGCCCTGCATGGCCCGGTGGGCGAAGACGGAACCGTTCAGGGGATCCTGGAATTCCTGCAAATTCCCTACACCCATTCCGGGGTTCTGGCCTCGGCCCTGGCCATGGACAAACATCAGGCCAAGATCATTTTCAAGGCCGCCGGGATTCCGGTGACCGATCATGTCATCGAGCATCGCGAAGTTATCGCCCGCGACCATGTCATGGAACCGCCCTATGTGATCAAGCCGGTGGCACAGGGTTCCAGCGTCGGCGTCTTTATCGTGGCCGCCGGGTCGCCTCATCCGCCTCAGGAAATTTTGCGGACCGACTGGGCCGGGGGCGAGCAGCTCATGGTGGAGCGGTTTGTTGCCGGGCGGGAGCTGACCTGCGCGGTAATGGGCGATGTGGCACTGGGGGTGATTGAGGTCATCACCGATCTGCACTTTTACAATTATGAGGCAAAGTATGCCGCCGGGGGATCAAAACATGTAATTCCGGCGCCGATTTCATCGAATATTTACCTCAACGTACAAAAACTGTCTTTGCGGGCCCACGGGGCACTCGGATGCCGGGGGGTTACCCGGTCTGACTTCCGGTTTAACGAGCGGGCCGGGGGTGACGGGGAACTGGTGTGCCTTGAAACCAACACCCAGCCGGGCATGACCAAGATGTCACTGGTGCCTGAAATGAGCGCCCATGCGGGCCATTCGTTTGAGGAACTGGTTGTGTGGATGGTGGAGGACGCAAGTTGCAACAGGTAGGGGCGAACCGGGCAACCGGCGGCATAGAGCGGAGCGCCGGCGCCACAGGGCAAGTTCCCGGCCCGTCGGCACCGAGATTGCCGGGGGTGGTATGGTCACAGCCCTGGTTGCGGTCGTGGTTTCACGTCTTTGTGCTGCAGCGGTTGTGGGTTTTGCACCGGCGCCTGATTATTCAGGCAGCAGCTTTGTTTCTCGCCCTCATAACAATCGTGGGTATTTATCAGGGCCGGGACCTGTTTCGGGCGGCCGGTGGAACGATCATCGACATAGTGGCGGCCGGGACCTCCCGGGCCGGACTGGATGTGCGCGAAATCTCGATGACCGGACTGGCCATTTCCAGCCAGGAAACGGTGTTTGACGCCCTGGGCATTGAGGCCGGTGTGTCGATGGTCGCTTATGATGCCGATGAAGCCCGGGCCCGGCTCGAAGTGCTGCCTGCGATCAAAAGTGCCAGCGTGACCAAGGTCTATCCCACCGGTCTGAATGTGATGGTTACCGAGCGGGAGCCGGTGGCCCGCTGGCGGATCGACGGAGTTACGTTTCTGGTGGATGCGAGCGGGCGCCAGTTGGTGCCGATTGCCGGGGGCGACGAGGATTTGCCGCTGATTGTGGGGGATGGCGCGGCAAGCGGGGTTGGCGAGATCGTAGATCTGGTGTCGGCTTACCCTATTTTAGGGCGTGATCTGGTGGCCACCAGCCGTATCGCGGGGCGGCGGTGGGATCTTTTGTACCGCAACGGGCTGCGCATCATGCTGCCCGAACAGAACCCGGAAAAAGCCATGCTCGAGCTTATCCGCCTCGATGCCTCAAGCCAGCTTTTAGAACGGGATCTGGATGTCATCGACATGCGGGTCGAAGGTCAAATGGCACTGTCGCTCACCAACCGGGCCGGTGCGGAATCCAGCAAGGAGAGTGATGTTGGCCATTAGCGAAGCGATGACGACGCGGCTGCGTCCGGTACAGCCGGGGCGCTCCAGCCTTGTGTCGGTGCTCGATCTGGGGGCTTCCAAGATCTGTTGCGTGGTGGCGCGCCTGTCGCCTTGCGCCGAGGGAAAGGCGCTGAAAAAACGCACCCACACCGCCGAAGTGCTCGGATTTGGCTATGGCCCCTCCGCCGGGATCAAAGGGGGGGCGGTCATCGATCAGGGCGCGGCTGAAAAAGCGGTGCGCGCGGCGGTGGGTATCGCTGAACGCATGGCCGGGGTGACGGTGCAGTCGATCATCGTCAATGTTTCGGCAGGGCGGCTGAGTTCGGAAATGTTCAATGCCACCGTGGCGCTGGGCGGACATGCGGTGGAGGGGGGAGATCTGGCCCGGGTGCTGCGGACGGTGAACAAGCGGAGCGTGCGCGATGAACGCTCGGCCCTGCATGCGTTGCCGGTGGGCTATTCCCTTGAAGGCCAGGGCGGCATCCAGGACCCGCGGGGCATGGTCGGGCAAAGCCTTGGGGTGGATGTGGCGGTTATCACTGCGGAAACCCTGGCCATGCGCAACATCGAACTGGTGCTGAACCGCTGCCATTTACAGGTGGAGGGCTTTATTGCCACCCCGTATGCATGCGGGCTATCCGCTCTGGCCGATGATGAGGCCGAGCTTGGGGTGGCGTGTGTGGATTTTGGCGCCTCAACCACATCGGTGGGCGTGTTCAAGGGTGGACATCTCATGTTTGTGGATGCGGTGGCGGTGGGCGGACATAACATCACCCTCGATATTGCCCGCAATCTCTCCATCAGCATCGAGGAGGCGGAACGGCTTAAAACCATGCATGCCAGCGTGCTGCCCAGTCAGTCCGATGAGCGTGATCTGATCGCCATTTCGCCAATTTCGGGCGGCAAGGACGAAGCCACCCAGGTGCCCCGCGCCGTTCTGACCCGGATTATCCGACCCCGGGTGGAGGAAATTCTGACCATTATCGGTGACCGGTTGCAGGCCATGCGCATGGCCGACATCAGTGGCCGACGGTTCGTTCTGACCGGGGGAGGGAGTGAGTTGACCGGACTGCCGGAAATGGCCCGGCGGATTCTGGGGCGCAATGTGCGTTGCGGCCGACCGCTGGGGGTTTCGGGCCTGCCGGCCATGGCCAAGGGTCCGGCATTTTGTGCGGTTGCCGGCATGCTGATCTATCCGCAGGTGTGCGAGCATGAACTGGCCGGAGAGCGTCCCCGGGCCGTCATGACTGGGACCGATGGCTATTTCTCGCGAATTGGCCAGTGGTTACGCTCCGGATTTTAATTTTTTGTTCAGGTTAACCGACGGGTGCAGACCCCCGAAAATCATTGCGATTTGCGAGAATGTTAACGAAATGTGCAAAAACGTTAGCAATGGATTAACGAATTGGACGCTACATCTGGCTTCATCATGACCAATGGGGCCCGCAATGACCATAAAACTGCAGATTCCTGACATCAAGGAACTCAAGCCGCGTATCACTGTTTTCGGCGTCGGTGGCGCCGGCGGCAACGCGGTCAATAATATGATCAATTCCGGCCTTGGTGGTGTGGAATTTGTGGTCGCCAACACCGATGCGCAGGCTTTGTCCCTGAGCAAGGCCGACCGGGTCATTCAACTCGGGGTCGGGGTGACCGAAGGTTTAGGCGCGGGATCGCATCCGGAAATGGGGCGGGCGGCGGCCGAGGAAACAATCGACGAGATCAATGATCATTTAAGCGGCTCGCATATGGCGTTCATTACCGCGGGAATGGGCGGCGGTACCGGCACCGGTGCAGCACCCATCGTTGCCCGGGCGGCTCGCGAGCACGGCATTTTAACGGTTGGTGTTGTGACCAAGCCGTTCCAGTTCGAGGGCAAGCGGCGCATGATGCTGGCCGAGGATGGCATCTCGGAACTGCACCGGCATGTGGACACCCTCATTGTCATTCCCAACCAGAACCTGTTTCGCGTGGCCAACGAAAAAACCACGTTTGCCGATGCGTTCTCCATGGCCGATGAAGTGCTTTATTCCGGGGTGGCGTGCGTTACCGACCTGATGGTCAAGGAAGGGCTGATCAATCTCGATTTTGCCGATGTGCGCGCCGTTATGCGCGGCATGGGCAAGGCCATGATGGGCACCGGCGAAGCCGAAGGCGAAGACCGGGCACGCCATGCGGCGGAAGCGGCCATCGCCAATCCGCTGCTTGATGATGTGTCCATGAAGGGCGCCAGGGGGCTGCTTATTTCGATCACCGGCGGGCGCGATCTGACCCTTTATGAAGTGGATGAAGCGGCGAGCCGGATTCGCGAAGAAGTGGATCAGGACGCCAACATCATTCTCGGGGCCACCTTTGATGACACCCTTGAGGGGGTCATTCGCGTGTCCGTGGTGGCAACGGGCACCGAAGCGGCCATGGTTCAGGCCATGGAGCCGGTCAAACCCAATGCCACCGGATCACCGCTTTCGGTCAAGCGTACACCAACCTCGGAAGAGGCGGAAAGTTTTGAAGCGCCGGCACAACCGCTTGAAACAGGTATGCAGGAAGCGGTCAGTGAGGCCATCCGGGCGGGCAGTGAGCCCGAGGCGCCAGCTCTGATGCACGATGAAGGCATTCAGGTTGAGCCCTATTTCCCTGAGGCGGAACCAAATGTCGAACTCGAGGATATGCCTGCCCCGGCCGAAGAACCGCGTGTGGCCGACACTTATGTGCCGCCAACCGCTGTCTTACCGGAAGGCTCGGTGCGCATGCCCAAAACACAGGAAATGCCGCCGATCGCCCGGGAGGCGATGTTGGCTGAAGCCGACAAAAAACACGCTGATACCCCGCCGCGCAATGCACGGGCGCTGTTTCGTCGTCTGGCCTCCAATGTGGGTTTGCGGGCACGGACCGAAGCTGAAAACCCGGTCGGAGACCTTGAAGCGCGCAGCGCGGTGGAAGCACCGCCGCCACCGGCCAAAAATACAACACCACCGGATGCTCCGGAAGGGGCACGGGGACAACTTGACGACCATGGACGCGCCGATCCGGCGTCCTCGCCCGACCGGAAATCCCCGGAAATTCCGGCATTCCTGCGCCGTCACGGTTAGCCTGATTTTTTCGGGCTGCCGGTCAGAGCGCCGGTGCGACACTTCTTTGTGGCCTGGTGATGAGTATCGGTTGGCGCGAGTGACAAATATGCCACCTATCACGGTTTCGCGAGTGGTGAATTTTGTCTAAACAAGGGAATTGACTTAAGGGTTCGGGGATTCGTTGACTGATGAGAAAACTTGCGTTCAAGCAGTGTACCCTGGCAGGTTCTCTAAGTTTTGAAGGCATAGGCGTCCACAACGGCCAACCCGTAAAGATGACCCTGGGGCCGGCGGCGCCCAATTCAGGATATCTTGTGGAACGGCACGGTGAAAACGGGCGGCAGGTGGGGCCGGTTCGGGTCCATTGTTCCAATATTGCCAGTACTGCCCTGTGTACGGTGGTCGATCTGGGCAATTCCCTCAGCGTGGCAACCACAGAGCATGTGATGTCGGCCCTGGCCGGTCTCGGAGTTGATAATGCCGAGATTTCGGTCAACGGGCCGGAGTGCCCGATCATTGACGGGAGTGCCAGGCCGTTTGCCGATGCGATTTTGGAGGTCGGGTTGCAGATTCAGCCCGAAGAGCGCCGGTTCATCAAGATCACCCGACCGGTCACGGTGCGCAACAACGACGCTTTTGCGGTCCTTGAACCCTACAACGGGCGCGCGTTTGATGTGGAAATCGATTTTGACAATGACGTGATCGGCCGGCAGCGCATGATCATGGACTGGACCCCGGCGAAATTTTACAGCGAAGTGGCCGGGGCCCGCACCTTTGGTTTCGCTCAGGACGCAAAAGTCCTGCGCCAGGCCGGGTTTGCCCTTGGGTCTTCGCTTGAAAATTCAATCGCCATCGGTCCGGACGGTGTGCTCAATCCGGAAGGGTTGCGCTACGAGGACGAGTTCGTCCGGCACAAACTGCTCGACGCCATCGGCGATCTGGCTCTGGCCCGGTTTCCAATATACGGGCGCTTCCGGAGTTATAAAGGCGGCCACGGGCTGAATGCTCTGGTTATGAATTCGTTGTTTTCCAATCCACAAAATTATGAAATCGTGCTCGCCAGCGAATTGCCGCTTGAATTTGAAGCGCTCGATGACCTGCCTGAGGGGCTGCATGCACAAAGTTACCTGCGGTCCGTGGGCTAAGTCCGATAACAGGCGGGGCGGATCGCGCCGCTGGTTACGGTTGGCGGGGTGGTAACGTCGATTTGTCCGAAGACGAAGTTTCGGGTGTGATCCGGCGAAATCAGCAATTAGAACAGTGGTCGATGGGTCCAGGTCGTACCGGAGGCTGGTTGGTGTGGCCGGAAATTTTTCGCCAATTTCATTCCGGGGTGTATATTTGTCTTCAAGGCCTTGCCCTTAGTCACAGTTTTGATCATTTTGCAGGCTTAAACGTTGCGGCGCAGTCCTACGGGGCCGAATCAGGGGACCTTTTATCGTGTCAGTAATGCCAGTTTCTGGTTCAACCGTTCAACGTAGCGGTTCGATTTTTACACGGGGCTTTGGAAAAGCGGTGCTTAAGACCGTGACCCTGGGCTTTTTTGCTCTCGCTCTTGGCGGCTGCTTCATGTTCGGTTCGAGCAAAATCGTCGAGGAAGAAATCATTCCGGTGGAGGTGCTCTACGATTCGGCCATCGAAAGTGTGAATCGGCAAGGGTACAAGGCGGCGCTGGAGGACTTCCAGAAGCTGGACCGGCAGCATCCTTATTCGGAGTATGCCGAAAAATCGAAACTGATGCAGGTTTTCATCTATTTCCGCACCAAAAAGCTTGAAGAAGCGATTTTGGCCGCCGACAGGTATCTGGCGCTTTATCCCTCGTCGGAAGATGCCGCGTACGCCATGTATCTCAAGGGCACGTCCTATTATGGCCAGATCCGGGACATCACCCGGGATCAGCAGAATGCGCAAAGCGCTATCGAGACGTATCAACAACTCATCGCCAACTATCCGAATTCGGAATATGCCGCCGATGCGCGCACGAAACTGTTGCTGGCCCAGGACCAGATTGCCGGCAAAGAAATGTCGGTGGGGCGCTATTATCTGGGCAACGGGCAATACACCGCCGCGATAAACCGGTTCAAAGTGGTGGTCGAAGAGCATGAGAAATCCACCCATGTGGAAGAGGCGCTCATGCGGCTGACCGAAGCCTATCTCAAACTGGGACTGGTCAGTGAAGCGCGAAATTCCGCGGCGGTTCTTGGGCTCAATTACCCGGCAAGTTCTTGGTACCAGGATGCGTATTCGTTGCTGCAAACGCAAAATCTGACACCCCAGGCCCAGGCCGGCAACACGTTGGGTGCCTCGCTCTAGACTGGCTGTTCACACCGACCCTGGGTGCCCAACAACCAATTCGCGCGGCTTGGTCTTGCGCAAGCGCAGATTACCGGCCCATAAAGCGGGTCCCGGTGTGTTGATCTGTTCGAGAAAAATCCCGGACGGAATATTGCCACCGTAAATCGCAAAACGGAGTGGCCGCCCGGCATGCTGTGTGCCCTGACCATTCACAATATCGTTCTCATTGACCGGATTGATCTGGAAATGGGGTCCGGTCTGACCGTCCTGACCGGCGAAACGGGGGCGGGAAAATCCATATTGCTGGATGCGCTGGCGCTGGCGCTGGGGGGCCGGGGCGATCAGGCGCTGGTGCGCAAGGGGATGGACAGCGGCCAGGTGGTGGCAACGCTGAACATCAGGCCGAACCATCCGGCCCGCGATGTTTTGAGCCAGAACGAAATCGCGGATGAAGGGGACCTGATATTGCGGCGGGTTCAATATGCGGACGGGCGAACCCGGGCGTTCATCAATGATCAACCCGTCTCGGCTAGCCTTTTGCGCACCCTGGGGGGGGCGCTGATCGAAATTCACGGCCAGCATGATGAGCGGGCGCTGATTGATCCGGCCACCCATCGCACTGTGCTGGACAGTTTTGGCGGACTTGAGCCCCGCCTCGTGGGGGTGCGTGCGGCCTATGAAGAAATGGTGGCGCTGGAGACAAAACTGAATTTACTTGCCGGGGCGGCGGCTGCGGCGGCAAAACAGGAAGAACTATATCGCCATACGATTGAGGAACTCGAGGCGCTCGGGGCGAGCCCGGGTGAGGAGGAAACTCTGGCGGCGGCGCGGCGCGGGTTAATGCAGCTTGAAAAAGCCGGCGAGGATATCGCGGAGGCGGACGAGATGCTGGCGGGGCAAAATGGCCCGGGGGCGGCCATTTCCATGCTGATGCGCCGCCTGTCGCGCAAAACGGACAGTGAAGTGTTCGAGCCGCTGTTGGCGGCACTTAATGACGCCCTTGAACATCTGGACCGGGCCGGCGGGGCGCTCGAAGAGCTTAAACGGGCGGTAGGGTTTGACCCCGGCGAACTGGAGCGGACCGAGGAACGGCTTTTCGCGTTGCGGGCCATGGCGCGCAAACATCAGGTGACGTGTGATGATTTGCATCTGGTGCTGGAGCGTACCCGGGCGGCGCTGGATGCCATTCGCAGCGGTGAGGCGGAACTAAAAAATGTGCGCGACGCGCTGGCGGGGGCCGAGGCTGGCTATCACCGGCTGGCTGACGAACTCTCCAGAGAACGCGCCAAGGCCGGAGACCGGCTGGCGGAGGCGGTGCAGGCGGAACTGGGCGATCTCAAGCTGGGGCAGGCAAATTTCAAGGTCCGGTTGTCGCGAGATGATCAACGGCGGGCGGCAACCGGCTATGACGCGATTGCATTTTTTGTCCAGACAAATCCGGGCACGGAGCCGGGGCCGCTGGCCAGGGTGGCGTCGGGGGGGGAGTTATCGCGGTTTTTGCTGGCCCTGAAAGTGGCGCTGGCGGCGCGTGGTTCGGCGCCGGTACTTGTTTTTGACGAAATTGACACCGGGGTTGGCGGGGCGGTGGCCGACGCGATTGGCAAACGGCTGGAGCGGCTGGCGCAAAATGTGCAGGTTTTGTGTGTCACCCATGCGCCACAGGTGGCGGCCCGCTCGGGGCGCCATTTGCTGATTGAAAAACTTGCCGCCCAAAAGGGAGATTTCGTGAGCACCCGCATCAAACCCCTGAACGGGGCCGGGCGGCGGGAGGAAATCGCCCGGATGCTGGCGGGGGCTGAAATTTCAGACGAGGCGCGGGCTGCGGCCAGCCGGTTATTGTCGGAGGTGGCTTCTTGAGCGGGCAAAAGCGGGTGGCCGAGCTTTCAAATACTGAGGCGGAAAATGAACTTGAGCGGCTGGCACGGGAAATTGCCACCCATGACGCGGCCTATCATCAACACGACGCGCCGCTGATTACCGATGCGGAGTACGACCGGTTACGGGCGCGAAACCGTGAAATTGAGGCAACTTTCCCCGATCTGGTTCGTGCTGACAGCCCGTCCGTGAATGTAGGGTCGGCGGCGGCGCCCGGGTTTGCCAAAGTCACCCATTCAGTGCCGATGCTTTCTCTTACCAATGGGTTTTCCGATGAGGATGTAAAAGGGTTTGTAACCCGGGCGGGCCGGTTTTTTACCCGCGATACGGGGCTGGACCTGGCGTTTAC
>JAADFY010000256.1 GCA_013152625.1 Alphaproteobacteria bacterium | reverse complement strand
AATTTGTTCACATAACAGGCGCAAGAACGATGGAAACCATTTTGACTGATCGGGTTGCCGAACCGAAAAACCGGTTCCCACTTTTTCTGGCAACCCTCAAATGGTTTTCAAGGTCTTGGCACGCGAGGGCGGTTTCGTGCCGTGTTTGCGGACGGAAAACCGCACGCACTTTTCCTGGAAACACTTATGGTGGGCAAATTGGCCATAACCCCTTGGTCACTCAGTTGGCTGCAATCTGCTGTGTCGGAGGGCTCAACCGTGATATAGACCCGCTTTTTGCCCTTCTTCGTGCATATTTTTGCCAATTGAAGCGCCATATCGCCCCCGTTTATGGGTCCGTGACCTAGAGCACATCCTGTTTTAATGGAATCAAAACAGGGCTCTAAGTCTTTGATTTATCGCGTTTCCGAACCGGATAACCGGGTCCACTTATCCTGGAAACGCTCTAGCACCGGCCAGCAAAGGAGCCCGTTGTGATCCTGTTTCCAGCGATTGATCTTAAAAACGGCCAGTGCGTGCGCCTTGAACTCGGCGATATGGAAAAAGTCACCGTGTTCAATGCCGACCCCGCCGCCCAGGCGGCAGCCTTTGAGGCTGACGGGTTCAAGTATCTCCATGTGGTCGATCTTGATGGTGCCTTTGCCGGCAAATCGGTCAATCATGAAGCTGTAAAGTCCATTCTGGATACGGTTGGGTTGCCCGTCCAGCTCGGCGGCGGCATTCGTACCCTGGCCCATGTGGCGCGCTGGCTTGAGGCCGGCGTTGCCCGGGTCATTCTGGGCACGGTGGCGGTGCGCGACCCCGAACTGGTCAAAACCGCATGCAAACGCTGGCCGGGCCGAATCGCGGTCGGGATAGACGCCCGCAAGGGCCAGGTGGCAGTGGAAGGGTGGGCGAAAAGCACCGTTCTCGGCGTTAGTGAACTGGCCCGGCGCTTTGAAGGGGCCGGGGTGGCGGCGATCATTTATACCGATATTGACCGGGACGGCGTTTTGGCCGGCATTAACTGGCCGGCCACACTGACCCTGGCCGAAAAAACCACCATTCCGGTTATTGCCTCGGGGGGCCTGGCGTCCATGGACGACATAAAAACCATGTGCGAACCGGCCATGCAAAAACTGGCCGGCGCTATTTCGGGCCGGGCGCTCTATGACGGGCGTCTTGATCCCAGAGCAGCCCTTGCCGCCCTTGCCGTTGTGTCGGGACGGGCGATATGAGCGAGAAATCTGAACCGGACCAAAGTGGCCAGGAGGAAACATCCCCCCGCTTTCGCATAAAATTCCGCTGGTATGGCGTTGTCCTGGTCGGCCTGCTCGTTCCAACTCTGGCCGCGCACTTCGGCTATTTGCCGCAGATCATTCTGCCCGCCCTGATACCTGTTTTGTTTTTTGCGTTTCCCGCCTGGTTGTTGTCGCTGGTGTTTGCCATTGTGGGGCGTTTGCGTGGTAAAATGTAAATGTCATGAGCCTTAAAACCCGAATTATCCCCTGCCTGGATGTAAAAGACGGCCGTGTGGTCAAAGGCGTTAATTTTGTTAATCTGGTTGATGCCGGTGATCCGGTTGAAGCCGCCATCGCCTATGACGCCGCCGGCGCCGATGAATTGTGTTTTTTAGACATTACCGCCAGCCACGAGGGGCGCGACACTTTACTGGATGTTGTGGCCAGAACAGCAGAACATTGTTTCATGCCGGTCACCGTCGGCGGCGGCGTGCGCACCTTAAACGACATTCGCAACCTGTTGCTTTCCGGCGCTGACAAGGTGGCCATCAATACCGCCGCCGTCACCGACCCGGAATTTGTGGCCCGTGCCGCCGACAAATTTGGCAATCAGTGCATTGTCGTCTCGTTGGATGCCCGCCGGGCCGATGACGCCAATGGCGAGCCGCGCTGGCAGATTTTCACCCATGGCGGGCGGAACCCCACTGGCCTGAATGCTCTGGAATTTGCCCGGTCCATGGTGGCGCGCGGGGCCGGGGAACTGCTGGTGACCTCCATGGACCGCGACGGCACCCGCTCGGGCTTTGACATTGAGCTGACCCGCGCCATAGCCGATGCGGTTCGGGTGCCGGTGATCGCTTCGGGAGGTGTGGGCACCCTCGATCACCTGGTCGAAGGCGTGCGCGACGGCCACGCCAGCGCCGTTCTGGCCGCCTCCATTTTCCATTTTGGCATTTTCTCCATTGCGATGGCCAAGGATCGTCTGGCACAACACGGCATAGGGGTGCGCCGTGACCTGGAGCGTGTCACCGGATAATTGACCAGCCACGAGGTATCCCATGGCATTTGATTTGACAAAGCTAGAAACCATCATCGCCAATCGGGCCGGCGCCTCCCCTGCCGAATCCTATACCGCCCGCCTGATCGATCAGGGGGTGGCCCGCTGTGCCCAGAAACTGGGCGAAGAAGGGGTGGAGGTAGCGATTGCCGCCGTTCGGGGTGACCGGGGCGAACTGGTGCGCGAAAGCGCCGATTTGCTGTATCATCTGCTGGTGACCCTTAAGGCGCTGGATGTCGGGCTCGAAGAGGTCTATGGCGAACTCGATGCCAGACAAAGCCGGCTCGGCGCCGCCGAGCGCGGCGCAACCAAGGAAGAACAGGCTTGAACGGCAGTGCTCCAAACGGATCGGTTTACAAACCAGCCATGAAATCAGTCGCCGTCGAAAAAAAAGATCCAAAGATCGATCTTTCACCCTATTTGCTGTTTTCCAAGGCGGAGTGGGCGGCCTTGCGTGCCGGCGAACCCATGACCCTGACCGCCGCCGATCTGGACCGGTTGCGCTCGCTGAACGACCCGGTATCCATTGGCGAGGCCGAGCAGGTCTATTTGCCCCTTACGCGGCTGCTGTCGGCCTATTTCGAGGCCATGGCCGGCCTGCATCGGGTCACCTCGAAGTTTCTGGACTTAACCAACGACCGTACCCCGTTCATTATCGGTGTTGCCGGCTCGGTGGCGGTGGGCAAATCGACCACGGCGCGGATTTTGCAAGCCCTGTTGCAGCGCTGGCCCACCTCGCCCAAGGTTGATCTGATCACCACCGACGGGTTTCTTTTTCCCAACAAAGCGCTTGAAAAACGCGGCCTGATGGAAAAAAAAGGCTTTCCGGAAAGTTATGACCGGGCCCGGTTTCTGCGGTTTCTTTCAAATATCAAATCCGGTCATCGCGGGGTTACCGCCCCGGTCTATTCCCACCTCACCTATGACATTCTGGCCGGGGAAGTCCTCACCATAGACCGTCCGGATATTCTCATCGTTGAAGGGCTCAATATTTTGCAGCCCGGTGTTTTGCCAAAAGATGGCAAACCGGTGGTGTTTGCCTCCGACTATCTCGATTTTTCCATCTATATCGACGCCGATGCCGCCCACATGGCCCAATGGTTCACCGACCGGTTTTTAAGGCTCCGCGACACCGCCTTTCGTGATCCCACCTCGTTTTTTCACAAATTTTCCACCCTGAGCGAGAACGAAGCCATTGCGCTGGCCACCGGCTACTGGAAGTCCATCAACCTGCCCAACCTGATCAACAATATCCTGCCCACCCGCTCCCGGGCCGACCTGATCCTGACCAAGAGCGCCGATCATTCCATCCATCAGGTCGCCTTGCGTAAGCTTTAGAGCGTTTCCAGGAGTGAGACCGACAACTGAACGATCCGGTGGATCGTTCAGCGTTCGAACGGACCCGGTTATCCGGTTCGGAAACGCGACCAAAAAGGACGTAAGAGCCCTCGTCTTGTAGCCCTCAAAACGAGGATATGCTCTAGATTTCCAGCCCCGCATCCCGGGCCAGATCCGCCAGGCCGACCAGGGGCCGCGCCCCGATGTGGGTGATCACCTCGGAGGCACAAAGACACCCCAGCCGGGCCGAAAATTCCATATCGCGCCCCCGGGCCAGCCCCATTAAGAACCCCGAAGCAAACAGATCGCCCGCCCCGGTCACGTCCACCACCGCATCCACTTTGTTTGCCGCCACTTCGGTAAGCTCTCCCGCCGCCAGCACCAGCGCCCCTTGTGCGCCCCGGGTGATCGCCGCCAGCGCGCAGTCGGCCTGCAGCTTCTTCAGGCCCTCATCGAGCGATGCCACCTGGTAAAGAGCCATGAGCTCTTCCGCGTTTGCCAAAAGAATGTCGATGGTTCCGTCGCGCAAAAGGGTTACGAATTCATCGCGAAACCGGTTGACGCAAAACGGGTCGGACAGGGTGATCGCCGTTTTGCGACCGTGCCGGTGGGCGATCTGGGCCGCGCGTACAAAGGCGCGTTTCGCCTCCGGCGGATCCCATAAATACCCTTCCATAAACGTAATCTGGGCCGCCCCGATCTGTGCCTCGCTCATATCGGCGATGGTTAGTTCATGGGCCGCTCCGAGATAGGTATTCATGGTTCGCTCGCCATCCGGGGTGACAAAAATCATCGATCGCGCCGTCGCCGTGCCGAACTCAAGCGGCGCAATGTCGAAAAATACGCCCGTCCGGCGCAGATCGGCGATATAGAACGCCCCCAGATCGTCACGTGCCACCTTGCCCACGTAGGCCGCAGAGCCCCCGAGGCTGGCCACCCCGGCGGCGGTATTGGCCGCGCTGCCCCCCGAGATCTGCTGTTTGGTTTTTGCCATTCCGGCGTAAAGATATTCGGCCCGTTCGCCGTCGATGAGGTGCATGATGTTTTTGGTCATGCCCTCGGCCTCAAGGTACGCGTCCTCCACCTCCACCAGCACATCGACAATGGCATTGCCAATATTCAGGATTTCAAATTTCTGTTTCATGATTTTCCTGGCCCGGTGATCGAAGTGCTGGCGATTGTCTTGTTCTTGTAATGGCATAAGGGGGCGATGGAACAGTGCGGGCAATCCGGTTTACGCGCCTTGCACACATAACGGCCATGCAGGATCAACCAGTGATGGGCCCGGTGGCGATAGGGGTCGGCAATGACCTCCACCAGCCCCGTCTCCACCGCCAGCGGGGTTTTGCCCGGGGCGAGCCCGGTCCGGTTGGCCACCCGGAACAAATGCGTATCCACGGCGATGGTGGGATGGCCGAAGGCCATGTTAAGCACCACGTTTGCGGTTTTGCGCCCCACCCCGGGCAGGGCTTCAAGGGCGGCGCGGTCGTCGGGCACTTCGCCGCCGTGGTGTTTTATCAACAGCGCCGACAGGGCGGCCACGTTTTTGGCCTTTGTCCGGTAAAGGCCGATGGTGCGAATGAAACCGGCAATCGCCGGTTCCCCCAGCGCCACCATTTTTTCCGGTGTGTCGGCGGCGGCAAACAGGGCCGGGGTGGCCCGGTTGACCCCCGCATCGGTGGCCTGGGCGCTTAAGACCACCGCCACCAGCAGGGTAAAATGGTTGGTATGGTCCAGTTCGCCCTTTGGCTCGGGGTTGGTGGCGGCAAAACTGGCAAACATCGCCTCGATTTCGCTCGCGCCAAGCAGGGAGGTTTTTTTGTCTGGGCGCCGGGCGGGTTTTTTTGTCATAATGGGGCCAAAGGTCTGGAACCGTCGATGAATCAGCAGGCAACATCTCCTATATACGAAAACCCGCCCCTGTTTGATGCCCTGTTGCGCCCCCACCGGTCCTTGAATGTCTCCGGGGTGCGTCTTGTGGTGCTGTTTGCCGCTTCTCTTGCTCTAATTCCCGGCCTGATTTTTTTCGCCATGGGCGCCTGGCCGGTGGTTGGATTTCTGGGGCTGGATGTAGCCGCGCTTTACTGGGCCCTGTCCGTGTCCCTGCGCGATGGCCGCACCCGTGAGCGGGTCCGGATCTGGCCGGACCGGTTGCAAATTGATCATATCCCGGCCAGCGGTCCCCCCCAGCGTCACGAGTTCAACCCGTTCTGGGTTCGCTTTCGCATCGAGCGCGACATGGACGACAATGTTACCGCGCTGTTGCTGGCCCTGCGCGATCGCCAGATCGAGTTTGCCCGGTTTCTCGGGCCGAGAGCCAAGGCCGAATTCGCCCGTGATTTCGCCCATGCCCTCCACAGACTGAAGAATTGAAGTCCACCGTCAAAACCGGGTCGCCGAGCCCCCGTGGGCCGGGTATGGTTGGCGTCATGGATATGAATATGACTACGTGCCCCGCATCTGACCGCACTGACTACGAACTGGTCACCGCCGCCATCGCCATTTTGAGCCGCTCGCCGGCCAGGAGCGCCGATCTGGACGGCCTGGCCGCCGGACTTGGGGTGTCGAACCGGCACCTCACCGCCCTGTTCAAGCGCTGGGCGGGGCTGACCCCCACCGCCTTTGCCCACTGTGTCACCCTTGACCATGCGCGCCGCCTTCTCGCCGACAGCGCCACGGTGCTTGATACCGCCAATGAGTTGGGCCTTTCCTCTGCCGGGCGCCTTTATGATCTGTTTGTCACCCACGAGGCCATGCCCCCCGGAATTTACAAGGCAAAAGGGGAGGGGCTGAGCATAAGGTTTGGCTTTCACCCCAGCCCCTTTGGTTCGGCGCTGGTGATGATTACTGACTATGGCCTTGCCGCAATCGGCTTTTCTGACGGCGATGAAAAATCGGCGCTCAAAGATATGAAATCGCGCTGGCCGAGGGCGAGCTACACCGAAGAACCCGCAATGACCGCGCCCTATGCCGCTCGCGCGTTTGATCCGGCCCGCTGGCAGCCCGACCAACCCCTGCGCATTACCCTGATCGGTTCCGATTTCCAGATTTCGGTATGGGAAACGCTATTATCGGTTCCCCCCGGCCGGGCCGTGACCTATTCCGGTGTGGCGGCAAAAATCGGCCGCCCCAAAGCGGTTCGGGCGGTGGGGGCGGCGGTGGGGCGCAACCCCATTTCGTTTGTTGTGCCCTGTCATAGGGTGCTGGGCAAAAACGCCGCCCTGACCGGTTATCACTGGGGGCTTATGCGCAAACAGGCCATTCTGGGCTGGGAAGCGGGCCTCGTGCGCTCTTAAATTATCTCGCGGTTAACCAGTTTGCCGTTTTCATCAAGCTCATAAATCATCGGCTGGCCGGTCACGATTTCCAGTTTGACAATATCTTTTGGCGAAATGTCCTCCAGCCGCATCACCAGCGCCCGCAGGGAATTGCCATGGGCGGCGACCAGCAGGGTGCCGCCATCGAGCACCCGGGGCACGATTTCCTTTTCATAATAGGGCAGCACCCGTTCGGCGGTGTCTTTCAGGCTTTCCCCCCCCGGCGGCGGCACGTCAAACGACCGGCGCCAGATATGAACCTGCTCCTTGCCCCATTTTTCCCGCGCGTCATCCTTGTTCAACCCGGCCAGATCCCCATAGTCGCGCTCGTTTAACGCCTGATTGCGGACAATGACCATATTGGCAATACCCATTTCCTCAAGCATGAGATCAAGGGTGACCTGGGCCCGCTTCAGGGCCGAGGTGAAGCACAGTTCAATGGGCCAGCCGCGCTGTTTTAGTGCCTGCCCGGCGGCCCGGGCTTCGTTGATGCCCTGTTCGGTCAGGCCCGGATCGCGCCAGCCGGTAAACAGGTTTTTAAGGTTCCACTCGCTTTGCCCGTGCCGGACCAGTATGAGCCGTCTGTCCATTTTGTCTCCAATAAAACAATGAGTTATAATGTATCTTAGGTCTTGATGCCAAGCACGTCCTGCATGGAATAAAGCCCCGGCGGCTGATGGCGGGCCCACAGCGCCGCCGTGATCGCCCCGTTGGCAAACAACGAGCGGTCTTCTGCCTTGTGGGTTAATTCCATGCGTTCGTTTTCGCCGGCAAAAATCACCGAATGCTCCCCCACCACCGTGCCCCCGCGAAGGGTAGCAAAGCCGATGGTGCCCCTCTCCCGTGCCCCGGTAATGCCCAGCCGGGTCAGAACTGAATGATCGGCAAGCGAAATATTGCGCCCCGCCGCCACAGCTTCCCCGAGCATTAATGCGGTGCCCGAGGGCGCATCGACTTTTCTGCGGTGATGCATTTCAACAATTTCAATGTCAAACGAAGGATCAAGAGCGCTGGCGGCCTGTTTGACCAGCCCCATCAACAAATTGACCCCCAGCGACATGTTGCCCGCTTTTACAATACGGGCCGAGCCCACCCGCTCGGCGATGGTCTGGTCCTGTTCGGCGTTAAATCCGGTCCCGCCGATGATGTGAATGAGGCCCCGGGTGCCGGTGTACGCCAGCATGGCCAGCGTTGCTTCCGGTGTGGTGAAATCAATGACCGCATCGGCGTCCTCAAGCCCGGTCGCCACATCGGGGCTTATGGTGATGTCTCCCGGTTCCAGCCCGGCCAGTTGCGCTGCATTCTTGCCCAGCGCTGGCGAGCCTGCCCGCTCCAGCGCCCCGCACAAATCTGTGTCGTCATGTGCCGCAATGGCCCGTGTCAGCGCCTGGCCCATGCGGCCCCCCGCCCCCATGACGCATATGCGTAACCTGTCCATTTTCCCCGTCCCGATTTCGGCCACACCGTTTCAGCCGCGTCTATATCACGGCGGGAAATATCGTACCATGACCACCCGCGTGCCAAGCCTCGACCAGGGTGAGGCGCCATCGGTTTTTGCCATTTGCCGAATTTTTGGGCTCATTTCAGCCCGCTCCATCACCCCAAACCCGAGCCGGGCATACCATGGCCCGTTCCAGGGCACGTCGCGAAATGTCGCCAGCGTTAAACCCGCGTGCCCATCCAGCCGGGCCGCCGCGTCAATGGCGCCTATCAGCGCCTGCCCGATGCCGTGTCGCTGCGCTTCGGGCACAACCGATATTTGCTCGATCTGGGCAAACCGGCCCAGCGGCACGGAATAGATAAACCCCGACAACCCGCCATCCGCCTCGGCCACAAACAACCGCCGGCCCGGCGGCAGGCTGCGGTACGCCTCAGCGGGCTTGTCGGGCAGATCATTGTAGGTTTCAAACCCCGGCAGGCTCAAATAGATACAATCGGCCCGGCGTTCGATGTCGGCAAACCGGCCAAAATCGTCAGGGGCTGCCGCCCGGATCAGAAACGGGCCGGGATCGGTGCTCACAACACAGGGTTGCCCGCCATTTCGGCCAGAATGGCTTGTGCGGCCTTTGCCGGGTCCTTCGCCGCCGTAATCGGGCGCCCCACCACCAGATGGCTGGCCCCCGCCGTAATGGCCTCGTGGGGGGTGACGGCCCTTTTTTGTTCGTTCGGCTGGCTCCCCGCCGGGCGGATGCCGGGGCACACAACGGCCATGTCGGGGTCAATGAGGGTGCGCACCATGGCCGCCTCCAGCGGCGAGCACACCACCCCGCCAATGCCGGCCAGTTTCGCCTGATGGGCCCGCAACCCCACCAGTGAGGCCACATCGCGATCATAGCCCGCGCTCATCATGTCCTCGTCGTCCAGGGAGGTCAAAACACTCACCCCGAGCACTTTCAGGCCGGTGCCATGGGCCCCGCGCACCGCCGCGCCAAGGGTTTTGGGATAGGCGTGAACGGTTAAAAAGGTGGCGCCGGTGGCCGCGATGGCCGCCACGCCCTTTTCCACGGTGTTTTCGATATCGAGCAATTTAAGATCGAAAAACACCCGGTTGCCCGCCGAAATAAGCTCTTTGCCCAGGGCCAGCCCGTCGTCGCCATAAATTAACTCATAGCCGATCTTGTAAAAATCCACATGGTCGCCCAGCGCCGCCACCAGCGTTTCGGCCTTGCTGCGGGAAGAAAAATCCAGGGCAACGATGAGTTCCGGTTCTGGGCTCAAAACTTGGTCTTTCGTATGAAGGATGGATCAGGTCACGGACCCAGGGGGGCCCGCGAAAAACTCAATCAGACAGCCGGTCAAACAGATCTTTCAGTTTGGCAAAAAAACCGGCGGATGAGGGCGAATTCTTGTGGGTCGACAAGCGCTTGAACTCTTCGAGTAATTCGCGCTGCCGCCGGGAGAGGTTTTGCGGCGTTTCCACATCCATCTGCACGTACAGGTCCCCCACCTGGGAGCTGCGCAAGACCGGCATGCCTTTGCCCCGCAGGCGGATGCGCTGGCCCGACTGGGTGCCCACCGGCACTTTCACCCTTGCCCGCGTCCCGTCGAGCGAGGGCACCTCGAACTCGCCGCCAAGGGCGGCCACCATCATCGAGATCGAGGCCCGGCAGTAAAGATCGGATCCGTCGCGCTGAAACAGTTCGTGGGGTTTGATGGAAACAAAAATATAAAGATCCCCCGACGGTCCGCCGCGCATTCCCGCTTCGCCTTCCCCCGACAGCCGGATCCGGGTGCCATCGTCGATCCCCTTGGGAATATCGACGCTAAGGGTGCGGTTTTTCTGCTGGCGCCCCTGGCCTGAACAATCGGTACACGGCTGATCCATGGTTTCCCCGCGCCCATGACAGGACGGACAGGTCCGTTCGATGGTAAAAAACCCCTGGGCGGCTCGCACCTTGCCATGCCCGTTGCAGGTCCGGCACATGGAATATCCGGTGCCCGGCTTGGCCCCCGATCCCGTGCAGGTCTCGCAACTCATCATGGAGGGCACATCCACATCGACGGTTTGCCCGGCATAGGCCTCGTCAAGGCTTACCTCAAGATTGTAGCGCAGGTCCGACCCGCGCAGGCGGGAGGATTGCCCCCGCCGACCGCCGCTCGCCCCGGTGCCCCCCATAAATTCGCCGAAGAGATCGTCGAAAATATCGGACATGGACGAGGAAAAGTCATTGCCAAATCCCCCCGGGCCCCCCGCCCCGTTGCTGAAAGCAGCATGGCCCATCCGGTCGTAGGCGGCCCGTTTTTGCGGGTCGCGTAAAATACCGTAAGCCTCGTTGACTTCCTTGAACGCCGCTTCGGCTTCGGGATCACCTGGATTGCGGTCCGGGTGATACTTCATGGCCAGTTTGCGGTAGGCCGATTTCATCCCCGCTTCATCAGCGGAGCGTTCAAGCCCGAGCACTTCGTAAAAGTCGCGCCCGCTCACCATTCCGGTTCCTTTACCCGCCTGATATTCAGGTGAGTGGAGCGGGGCGATATTGTGAAGAATTCAGGGACCATGTCCAGGCAGGTTTTCGGCTTGATTGATTGAGTCGGAGCGTAATGTAGGAATTAGGTGGCCTGCTTACCATAGCCCGACCGTCATGTTCCACACTTCGAACCTGTTTTCGCCAAACGTTGCCCGCAATCCACACCCGGGAGGCAAAAGAAAGCCGTGTGATGACGGAATGTGGATTTCCAGGAGCCTTTGCACATCGTCTCAGACCCCGAGATCAGCGAGCTTCAACGCGAGCCGGCCCTTCAGGCCGCCCCTCGGAGCCGGTGAGCGATAGCGAACTCGGCGTGAGAGAAAGACTGGATTGCCCGCATGAAGCGGGCAATGACGGACTGTGGAACTCCAAGAGTGAAAGAACGCTTTGGGTGGCCATCTAGACATGCCAGCCCCACAACGAGGACGGAGCGCCGCAAGCGGCGCCCCTCGGAGCCGGTGAGCGATAGCGAACTCGGCGTGAGAGGAAAAAAGAGCATTGTGCGAAACTCCAAAGGCAAAAGAACGCCTTGGTTGGCCATTTATACATGCCCGGCTCTCAACGAGGACGGAGCGGCCCTTCAGGCCGCCCCGCGGAGGCCGGGGCATCGCCCCGAATGGCC
>JAADFY010000255.1 GCA_013152625.1 Alphaproteobacteria bacterium | reverse complement strand
GGCCCGGGCGCGCCCCCGTGTGATCCGGTCGCCAACCGGGCCCGGCCCGGTTTTAGGCGCCGCGTCAGGTGGTTGCCCCGTCGATTTCGACCAGCAATTGATCGGTAGTCAGTTGCCGGCAATAGCCCTTGATCTTGTCAAGGGAACTCTCGTGCCGCTCAATCGTGTAGCTGGCGCAGGCATCGGTGACCAGGGTGACCAGATACCCCAGATCACAGGCGTCGCGAACCGCCGATTCCACGCATTGGTCGGTCAGAATGCCGCACAACACCAGTTGGCGAACCCCCAGATTGCGCAAAATATAGTCAATCGAGGTGGAGATAAACACGCTGGACGAGGACTTTGGCAGACAGATTTCGTCGTTGATCGGGGCGAGCTGTTCAATCACCTGCCCGTCCCACGACCCCTTAGGCACATTAAAGCCGGTGATTTTATAATCCAGACTGCGGTCGCGCCCGTCCAGTGTCAGGCTCTCGATGGTGGTGAACATGACCTCGATTTCAGCCTTGCGAAACGCCGATTGCAGGCGCTGCATATTCCCAATGACATTTGTTTCAAGTTCGGTGAAAAACCACGAGTATTGTTCATCGAACAGGTGGGGGTCCATCCCCTCAAATTCACCGCCCTGCCGGTGGGCGGCAAAGTTCTGCATATCGATGAACAAAATGGCCGACTGATCCGCAACCAGCGGCACCTGGCGGGTCAGGGGCTGGTTCACAGTCATGTTCGGTCTCCATTCATGGTCTCGTGTATGGCAGTTTCCAGCAGGTCGATCCAGTAATCGCGTTGGGTTTTTGTGCCGAGCTGGTCGTTGCGGATTTCAATGAGGGCATGGGCCAGCTTCAATCGTTCCGCATGGCGTGGAACAAACCAGTCCGAAGCGTCGTCGATGGCGTAAGGCTGGTTCATGCCCACACCCAGAACGGGTGCGGCCGATGACAGGAACCTGCGTAATCCCCGGGCTGTTTTTTCGTCGTGGCGAAACAGGAACCCCACTTCCCACGGCCTGAACTTGCCCAAAAGCGTTGGATTGAATGAGTGTATGGCAAAGGCCGCCTTGCGGGCCGGGTGTTCGAGCAGCCGTTTTACAGCCCGGTCAAAAGGCAAGAATATCTCATCCACACGGGCCTGCCGCTCGTGAGGCGCCAGTTGCACATTGCCCGGCACTTCGGTGCCATCGCTGACCGCGATCATGGAATCAAAAGACCCGGGCGGCCGGTTGCAGTCCACCACCAGCCGGCTGTAGCGCTGCAGGACAAGCGGCGCCCCGAATTTTTCCGCCAGCCCCCGGGCCACCTGTTCGGCACCGATGTCAAACGCGATATGGGTATTCAGTGCCCCCTCGGGTAACCCCAGATTTCCAAGCCGTTCCGGCAGTGCATTGCCCGCATGTTCGCAGACGAATACCACCGGGCTGGTACTGTCCGGGTTGACCAGTTCAACCGGAGCGGGATCCCGACGGCCCAACAATGGCTGGAGTTGGCGTTTGAGCATGGGGTTCACACCTTTTGCGCGCGGATCGTGGCCGCCGGAATGAGCCCGTTCGGGCGAACCAGAAGAACCAGAATGACCAGACTTAGCCCGATGGGTTCACGAAACGCCTGCATGCCGGAAGGCAGAAAAGCGGCCAGATAGATCTCGATGAACCCCAAAAGAAACCCGCCGGCCACCGCCCCGCGCAGGCTGCCCAGCCCCCCCAAAATGGCGGCGATAAACGCCTTGACCACCGGAACGAACCCCATCAGCGGGTCCACCGAGGCCCGTTGGCTCACCCAGAGCACCGCCGCCACCCCCGCCAGCATCCCCGAGATGGCAAAGGCACCGGCAATGACGGTATTGGCGCGAATGCCCATCAGCCGGGCCACGGCGAAATCCTCGGCGGCGGCCCGCATGGCAATTCCGATTTTTTGCCGGGTCATGAACCGGTCGAGCACGAATAACATTACAAGGGTCGCCACAATGGCCACCAGCTTGTTGACACCGATAAAGATGCCGCCAACCGAAATACTCTGGGAGAGGTATTCGGGCAGCAAAACCGGCTGCGAGCGGGGGGAAATCAGGTTCTGAAACAACACCTGCAAGATCATGGCAACCGCAAAACTGGTCACCAGCATCGTTGCCCCCGAGGCATTGCGCACCGGGCGAAACGCGATGCGCTCCATGAGAACCGCCGCCGCCATGGCCGCCAGCACCGCCAGTGGTACCGCAATGGTAAATGGCACCCCCAATATGCCGCAATACATGAGCACATAACCCGAGATGGTCATGAGCTCCCCATGGGCGAAATTGATCATGCCCATGATTGAAAACACCACCGCCAGCCCCAGCGCCAACAGCGCATAAGTGCCGCCAAGGGAAATGGCATTGACGGTTTGCTGTAAAATCAGCTCCACATTAAGCCTCCCCGAGATAGGCGGCGGTCACCGCCCCGCTTTTAGCGAGGTCGCTGGCGCTTCCCGCGGCCCGGATCTGCCCCAGTGCCAGGAGATAGGCGCGATCGGCAATTTCCAGCGCCCGGTCGACATTTTGCTCCACCACAACGAGGGTGACCCCCTGTTCGCGCAACTTCACAATGAGCTCAAACACCTGATCGACGATCCTGGGCGCCAGCCCCAGCGAAGGCTCATCGAGAAACAAAAGGCGCGGGTTTGACATGAGCGCCCGGCCCACCGCCAGCATCTGCTGCTGGCCACCCGACAGGGTCCCCGCATATTGAGAGCGCCGCTCGTAAAGCAACGGAAACAGGTCATAAACCCGCTCCCAGGCCTGCTCCAACACGTGCCTGCCGGATATCGAATAGGCCCCCATGCGCAGGTTCTCCGCCACCGTCAGGGTGCCAAAAACCCGCCGGCCTTCCGGCGAAAGCGCCAGTCCAAGCGGCGTCAGCGCTTCAGGTTTCAAATTGGTAATATCGACGCCGTCAAAACGCACCGACCCCCCCGCCACCGGCACCAGACCGGCCAGCGCATTCAGGGTTGAGGATTTCCCGGCCCCGTTGGCGCCGAGGAGGGCAACAATCTCGCCCTCCCCCACTTCAAAGTCGATGCCACGCACCGCCTCGATCGCCCCATAATGGACCGACAGGGAATTCACCCCGAAAAGCGGCACGCCCGGCATCTCTTTTTCTATTGCATGCGCGGTGCGGGGATCAGGTCCATCTGCGGCGCAGGTTGCCCCACCAGCTCCCGTTCGCCCCCGGTCACCCGGATAAGGGAAACTTCACGCACCGGCATACCGTCTGTGCCCTTATAGGTGATCAGGCTGGTCGCGCCCTGCACCCCTTCCAGCCCGGCGATCGCATCGCGCAGGGCCTTCGGCTCGGTGGTTCCCGCGGCCAGAACCGCCGCTTCAAGCACCTTGATCAGGTCATAGCCCACGGCGTTAAACACCGTGTCAGAGGCGCTTCCGGTTTCTGCCAGAAACAGCGCATTGAAGGTTTCAAGGGCGCTGCCGGGGGTGGGATGTCCGGCGGTGGTGAACACCACGCCTTCAGCCACATCCCCCAGGGAGAAAGTGGTGGGGCTGTCAATACCGTCCGAACCGATCACCTGCGCGGTGACGCCAGCGGCACGCAGGGCCTTGAGCAGGGACGGAAAGTCAGGCTCATAGGCCGATGTCATGATCACATCGGGGGCGGGAGAAAGTGCGGCGATCCGGGTGGCGATGGCAGAAAACTCCGGCTGGCCAATGGTATAGGTGTCCTCACCCAGAACCGTTCCCCCCAGCGCCTTCATCACGTCGGCGAAATAAAGCGGCATCGTGGTGTACTGGCTGTCCGGGGAATAGATGATATAGGCATTGCCAAGCCCCTGCTCGAAAGCCCATACCGCCGAAACGGTGGCCTGCACATTGTCGCCGGGGAAATTTGCAAACACATAGTCCCCCCCGATCAGCGGCAGGGTGGGTGAAGATGCACAGGTGGAAATGGCCGGAATGCCTGCCTGATCGACAATACCGGCGGCCCCGAGGGCGGGGTCGGCGTCACAGGGCAAAACAATGGCCGATACACCCGCATCCACCAGTTCCTGCACCGCGATGACGGTCTGGGCCGCATCGGAACGCACGTCCTTTTCAATCAGCTCGATCATGATGTTTCCGCCGATACCCCCGGCGGCATTCAACTCGTCCACAGCGACGCGGATGCCCGCGACCACCGGTGAATCATACGGCGCCAGCCCACCGGTCTGGGCAGTTGCCATGCCGATAAGCAGAGCGTCACTTTCGGCGAACGCCGGCGCAGACAGCGCCGCCAGTAGGGTTGTTGCAAGGGCTATGTGTTTCATTTTGCTTTCCTCCGTTTGGTGAATTCAAGCACCGTGCAATGGCACAGGGCTTTCGATTTTCCCCCGGTTGGTGCGGCCGATATAAGCCTCGATAACCAGGGGGTTTTTTCTGATCTCGGCCGGTGTTCCTTCGGCAATCAGCCGGCCTTCGTTCAGGACAACCATGCGGTCGCACAGTTGATTGATGAGCGCCATGTCATGGTCGACCAGCAGAACCCCGATCCCCAGTTCATCCCTTAGCGCCCGCAAGGTCTGCATTAAACGATCGGTTTCCTCCCGGTTCATGCCTGCCGCCGGTTCGTCCAGAAACAGCAGCGAGGGCCCGCAGGCCAGGGCGCGGGCGATTTCAACCCGGCGCTGATCGCCATAGGACAACGTGCCCGCATCTTTTTGTGCCAGATCGGTCAGTTCCAGTCGGCCCAGGGCAAACTGTACCCGGCGTTCCGCATCTTTGGATTGATTGGCCGAAATCGCTGCCACCAGAACATTTTGATAAACACTCAGGGTTGGAAACAGGCGGATATTCTGGAACGTCCGGGCGATACCAAACGAGGTGATGGCATGGGGCGCAATCGCACTCATATCCCGGTCCCCCCGCATGATGGTGCCCGCATCGGGCGCCAGCACGCCGGACAATATGTTCAACAGGGTGGTTTTTCCCGATCCGTTCGGCCCGATCAGGCCTGCAATTTCTCCCGGCGCCACCCGAATGGACACATTGTCCAGGGCGGTCAGGCCGCCGAATCGCCGGGTAATATTGCGAGCATCGAGCGTCGGGCTGTCCGCGCTGACAGCCGTGGCGGCGGCTGCACCGGACAGGGCCGGAGTTTTTGCTTTCTTGGCAAAAACCCGTTCCTCCCATTCCTTCAGGCCGGCCAGACCGTCCGCTTTTCGAAACATGGCAATCAGGATAATCAGCCCGATACCGATCTGGGTGGTGCCGAATATGGGCGGTATCTGAAGGGCGCCTAAATCGAACCCGCCTTCGAGCCGGCGTAAAACTTCAGTCACCACCGTAATTGAGGCCGCGCCGGTAAACGCGCCGGTGATCGTGGTCATGCCGCCGACAATAAGCATCGCCAGCAGGAAAAATGTATCGACAAAGAAAAACTTCTTCGGGCTGAAAGCGCCAAGGAAATGGGCCATTAACGCACCCGACAACGCCATGACCGCGGCGCTGAGCACCCAGGCGTAAAGCCGTTCGCGCCGGATATTTATGCCAATGGCCCGCGCTGCAATCGCATTTTCGCGCCCGGCCCGTAACCGTAACCCGCTTTTTGAATCCCGATACATTCTGGCCAGTATCAGCGCAACGATGCACCCGGCCGCGGCAACCCAGATCGTGGTTTCCCGGGGTACGCCGAAAAACGTCTGGGCGCCCCGGGTCACATCCCGCCAGCCGATGATCACCCCGTGCACGATGATCAGCAGGCACAAGGTGGCAATGGTTGCCGCCGAACCCTCCAGCCGGCCAATCGCCAACCCGATCAACAACGCGACAAATCCGGCAAAAACCACCGCAATCACCACCGCGGACAAAAGGCTTAATTCCGTTGCTGCCAGCCAGTCCGGCAAATTGGGCAATGTCGCCGATTTCATCCGCGCCGGCACCGTCAGCAAAGATGCCGCATAGGCGCCAATGGCCATAAAAGACAGATGGCCAAAACTCAAGATGCCACTGTTGCCGGAGTAAATCCCCATGCCGGTGACCGCGATCAGGGAGATCAAAAACACCGTCGCGATCCGCTCGGACGCGGCGCCGCTCAGCATGGAGAGCACGCCTACGCCCAGGATAACCACGATGATGGCGCCAATCGAAAAGACGATATGGACACGCGGTGCAGTGATCATGACCTTCCCATTTTTGGGGGTCAGTATTGATGAGATACTTTCAAAGTCAACGAATTTGTTTGCATTGATAATTTATTTCATGTCCATTGTGCCCGATACAAGGAGACTTCATGCAGGTACGGGCCCGAATAGAACAGGCATCGCCGGATCTGACCAACGCCGAGCGCAAACTGTGCACGGCGCTTTTGTCGGACTATCCGTTTGCCGGGCTGGAGCCCATTCAGGTGCTGGCCGAGCGCACGAAAGTCTCATCGCCGTCCATCTCCCGGTTTGTGAACAAACTGGGGTTTCAGGGCTATGGGGAATTCCAGCGCCAACTGATAAACGAGATGAAACAGGGGCAGCGCTCACCGGTGCATGTCCATGGCAGCGGGCGCCCGATCCACGACGATTATTTGGAAAATTTCATGGCCCGGGCCACCGAATTGATGTCCGCCACCACCGGGGCGATCACCCAGGCCCAGTTTGATCGGGTGTGCACAATTCTCATGGACAAGAAACGCAGCGTTTATGTGCTTGGCGGCCGGTTCAGCGATTCCATCGCCCTGCATTTTTCCCGGCATTTGCGCCTGTCCAGACCCCATGTCCATCATTTGCCCGCCGACCCGGAGATCTGGCCGGAATATATGTTGCGCATGAAACCCCGCGACATTTTGTTTCTCGTCGATTTTCGGCGCTATCAGCCCAATCTGCTGCATCTGGCGAAATATGCCAGCGATCAGCGCAGTGCCCGGATCGTTCTGGTCACCGACAAGTGGCTGTCGCCGGTTTCCCGATACGCGGCGGAAATTCTTGCCGCGCCGATTGAGATCGGCACGGTGTGGGACAGTTACACGCCGGCCCTTGCCTTGATCGAGGCGGTTCTGACCCGTATTGCTGAAGAAACATGGCACGACACCCGGGCCCGCATCGAGGCATGGGATGCGGCACGCATGCCGGCTGAGGGGCTCTAGATTTGATAAGCAATTCTTTGATTTTTCTTGCGATTTCCGACCTGGCCGGCAAAACCCGAGGCAAGTCGTTTCCCGCCGTCGATCTGGACAAGCGGCTAAAAACCGGCCTGGGCTGGACACCGACCAATGTGCAGATCACCTGCTTTGACACCATTGCCACGAGCCCGTTTGGCGCCCTGGGCGACCTGATCCTTCAGCCCGATGCAAATGCCGAAATTCACGTTGATTTCGAGGATGGCGCGGCACCGGAGCGGTTTATCCTGTGCGATATAACCAGCCTTGACGGCAAACCCTGGAATTTTTGCACCCGCACATTGCTGAAAACAGCGCTGGCCCGGTTAAAACTCGCTTGCGGCGCCACTCTGCTCGGCGCCTTTGAGCATGAGTTCCAGCTTGCCGGCGAGCACCCGACACTTAACGAAGCGTATGGGCTTACCGGTTTCAGTCAGCGCCGGACGTTTGGTGAGACGCTGGTGGCGGCTCTGAAATCCGCCGGGCTGGCCCCCGAAACCTTCATGAAAGAATACGGGCAGGAGCAATTTGAGGTCACCATTGGGCCAGAGCGCGCGGTGGATGTGGCCGACGCCGCTATAATCGTCCGTGAATTGACCCGCGCAACCGCCCGCCGCCTGGGCGAAAAAGCCACCTTCACGCCGATCCGGGACGTGTCCGGGGTCGGCAATGGCGTCCATGTCCATATGAGTTTTGTCGATGACAGGGGCGAACCCCTCACCTATGACCCCAACGGTCCGGGCGGCATGTCGGCGCTGACCGCCTCGTTTGCCGCCGGTGTGCTCAAATATATCGGCGCCATCGTGGCGTTGACGGCACCGTCGGCAATCTCTTACCAGCGGCTGACCCCCCATCGCTGGAGCGCCGCTTTTAACAATCTCGGCCTGCGTGATCGCGAGGCGCTGTTGCGGATTTGCCCGTTCACCGCCACCGATGAAAAAGATATCGCCCGGCAATTCAACATTGAGTACCGGGCCGCCGACGCCGCCGCTTCGCCTTATCTCGCCCTTGCCGCGATCATTCATGCCGGCGCCCAGGGAATAGAAGACGCCCTGCCCGCCCCGACCATCACCGAAGAAGATCTGTCGTTGCTGACCCCCGAGGAATTATCCGCAAGAGGCTACACAAGATTGCCCCGGTCACTTGAGGAAGCTTTAGACACCATGAACGCCAGCGAAACGGTCTGCGGCTGGTTTCCGGAGGGGTTTGCGGAACTGTACACGGCCCATAAACAAAGCGAACTGGCCTTCGTCGCCGACCTGGACATCAGTCAGAAATGCGCCGCCTACGAAGGCACATACTAAAAAATCCGGCAATTTCAGACAAAGCCTGATCAAACAGCCATACGCCCGGTCACGAGCGCCACCGCAAGCGGTGGCGCCACCATTTTCCGGTCACAATCCGCCGGTCCGAACCGGCGGATTAGAGCGTTTTCAGGAGTGAGATGGACCAGGTAAACGATCCGGTGGATCGTCTATCCATCGAACGGGATCCGGTTATCCGGCCAGCGAAGTGCGAGCCAATACGCGAGCAGCCGCCGTCGAGCAAACGCGACAATATAACAACTTAGAGCACGTTCAATGATTCAGATTAAAATGAACGTGCTCGAGATAGCCTAATCGAAGTATTTGCTAGCGCCGATCCGGAAAACCGACGCACCAACGAAGGTGGACAGGTTATTGTCGGTTTCAGGCGTTTCGGTGCCGTAATATCTGTCGCTGTTGAACATATAGTGCAGCGCTTCGGCGCGAACCGAAATATTGTCGCCAAGCATCATCTCAACTCCAGCCCCGACCACACCGCCAAACCGGTCAAACGATCCGGCAAAAAAGGTCCCGGCAGGAGAAATGCCAACATAGCTTGCGTTGGAAAAAGCCAACCCGCCGGTGACATATAACAGCATGGAATCCATGGGCAGGCCGAGGCGACCTCGAATAGACCCCAACAGACCCACATCGTTTTGAATGATCCGCTCATCATTGAATGGAAAAACGGAAAGCTCGCTCCACCCGGTGGCGGTCAAATCGGCCTCAACGCCAAAGACCAGATTGTTTTTCTGCCAGTTGTAACCGGCCTGAATGCCACCCAAAAGCCCTGACGGGTTGTTCGGCGCCAGCCCGTCATTGGTGCTGCCGTCATGGGGGTAGTTGTCAAAACTGGCGCCACCGGCCCCAAATATACCACCCACATAAAATCCGGTCCAGTCGGCGACCGGGACCGGCGACAGGAAATATGCGCCGTTACTGCCGGCAAACCCCTGCCCGCCCAGTGCCATAACCAGTGCCAGTGCCGCGACACTGGAAAGAAGTTGCTTGCGCATTTTAACGCCCCTCAGTTTCAGTTACCTGCAAGTTAACGAAAGCCTAATATTGTTTGCCGCCAACTGGCAACCTCTAGTGAAAAAAATCATTTTTTGAACAAAAGGGACGGTTTTCAATCACGCACACTAAATTCATGAGTATTTTCAATTCAATAAATGCGATACTCGAAGAATTGTGAGCGGGGTATATTTACATCACTGGTCAATGGAAAACACATCGCCTCTGTCATCGGCGGGTATTCGTCCAGTTTCCTGCCGGTCGCGGGTTGTTGAGTCGGGCTTTGTCCGGTTAGTTTTCAAGCTCAGAGAAAGGCTGGAATTCAAGTCGATCAAACTCGATCCGACAACAGCCAAACTCGATCCGGCAGGGGGATTAGCATGACCACACAAGCAGATGGCAGTACGAACAACGCGGGCAGCCCGGCGCCCGGTACCGATATCCTGCGTGAGGCCTTCGATCAGTTGCAGCATGTCGAGGCGCTGCGCATGAGCCCCGGAAAATCCGCCGAGGCCCGCACCGCAGGTGAGCAACTTGTCGAAAAACATCCCGAATACTTTGGCGCCCTGTATACTTTGGGGCTGATTTACATCGATACACGCCAGTTTCCGCAGGCTCTGGGGTGTCTGGTCCGGGCGGCGATGCTCGATCCGCAAAGCTGGCGCGCCATGACGGCATTAAGCGCGGTTTATCTGCAACTTGGCGCCCCAGAAATGGCTGCCCACACCCTCGAACAGGCGCTGCTGATAAATCCCGAAGATGCAGGCATTCTGGCCACTCTTGGCGAGATCTATCGCGACGAACGCGAATATGAGCTGGCCCGAGATGCGTATATGCGCTCCCGGGCGCTTGACCCCGGCCTTGATGCGGCGGCGGCGGGGCTGGGCAGCTGCCATGCCCATCTGGGCGAGCACGCCAACGCCGCCAAACAACTTCAAGGGCTGTTTGATCGCGGCACCCGAACGGTGGGTTTGATGTTCGAGATCAACAACCTGCCGCCTTCGGTGGTGGGTATCGATGTGATCGCCGAAACACAGCGGCTGGAAAAACCGCCCGAAACAACCCTCGCCGATTTCGAAACATCAAAAGCGTTTATTCTGGCAGCCGCCCTCGACCGGGCCGGGCGCCACGACGAAGCCTGGTCCGCTCTGGTGCCTGCAAACCAGACACTTTACCAAACCCACAGGCGCGACGCCCACGCGTTGGCCGCAATTCAAAACGCAAATCTGGCCCAGCTCTCGCCAAAAAACCTCGAGGTAAAAGGCGACGGGGCAACCCAGCCGGTCTCGCTGTTTATTCTGGGACCATCCCGTTCTGGCAAGACCACCCTGGAAACCCTGGCGGGCAGCCTTGCCCACGTAAAAAAGGGATATGAAAACCCCAGCGTGGAAAACGCGGTGCGCCGCACATTTCAATCCGCCGGACTGCTGACCTCGGGCATGTTTGAAATGCTGCCACCGGCGCTGGATGAGCAATGCCGCCAGGCCTACGAAAAAGAACTCGCCCGGCGGGCGGCATCGGCAAAGGTTTTCACCAACACCCATCCGGGCCGGATCCATGATGTGGGTCGGGTTGCGGGCGCGTTCGAAAATGTGCGGTTTGTTTTTGTCAAACGCGACATCGAAGACAATCTGTTGCGCATTTTCATGCGCAAATATCTGTCAAAGAACACCTATGGCTACGATCTTGGCACGATTAGGGAGCACATTATCTGGTACCATCAAATGATTGATATGTTTGCTGAAAAACTGCCGGACATTGTTCGGGTGGTGCACTATGAGCAGATGGTTTCCGACCCCGGCGCCGTGCGGTCCACCTTGGCCGACCTGTGCGCGCTTGCCCCACCTTCAGGCCCCCTGCCCGAAATTGGCGACGACCGGGGATGTGCGAAACCCTACGCGGCCCGGCTGCGCTAGTTCAGTCAAAGGTGACCTGCTTGCAGACCCCCAAAGCAAAAGGGCCGCCTTTCGGCGACCCTTCATGAGTGGAGAACACCTGGGGTGTTCTGGATAATTGGGCCGGCCATGTATTCAAACCGGCAGGAGACAAGAGATTATCAGGTCGCGGAACCCCACGAAACAAACACCTCTAATCCAAAACTACCCCCACGTGCCAAATACTCATGAGACATTGGACCACCTCCTTTCATTGTTGAAATCACCCCCGATCATGGGCGACATATTTGCCCACGTCAACTTTTGCGCGCTGGATCACGAACCCCGGTTTGCCCTTTGGTTGAACAATATGTCCCGGGCCGCCTCGTCCGCCGCCAGATCGAGGGTCTCGGCAAGATCGGCGCCTGCCGCCAGTCCCCGCTGAACACCGGGGCGGGCGTTCATGCGCTCAAGCCATTGGGCAACGTTTGGAAAATCCGCCAAATCCATGGTCTGGCGCTTCCAGCCCGAGGCCCAGCCGATGATTGCCATATCGGCGATGGAATAGGACCCTGCGACAAAGTCCCGGTCGGCCAGGCGCCGGTCGAGCACTCCATAAAGCCTGTGGGTTTCATCCTGATAGCGTTTTTCCGCATAAGGGGCCTTGCCGGGCGCATAGACCGTGAAATGATGGTTTTGCCCGAGCATGGGCCCAAATCCGCCGATCTGCCAATGCAGCCACTGGTCTACCTCGACCCTGGCCCGCTCGTCCTCCGGGTAGAAGCGGCCGAATTTTCGCCCCAGATATTGCAGGATTGCCCCGGATTCAAACACCGAAATCGGTTTGCCGTCCGGGCCTTCGGGGTCGAGAATGGCCGGAATTCGGTTGTTCGGCGACAGGGCCAGAAACTCCGGCTTGAACTGGTCGCCCCGACCGATGTGAACCATGTGCAGCTCATAGGGCACCCCGAGTTCCTCAAGCAGGATCGAGATTTTCCTGCCGTTCGGAGTAGTCCAGAAATGCAATTCGATGGGCCGGGTCTGTACGGTCATGGGAAATTTCCGGATTAGCTTGTGGGGTTTGCGCCGGTGTTTCGGGGGCGGGCAACCTTTATATCGGTATTTTACGATGAATGGCAAGGTGGGCCCAGATCCGCCTATCTGTTTCTGTACGTTTATCAAGTTGAAATCCATGCACAGCTTATCCCCGCTGTTCGCCGCCCGGCCCGGCCCGGCTTGCGGCACCCCCGGTTTAGTCTAGGTTTCAGGGGCGGCGGAAACTGGGGGAAACAGGCCATGGATCACACGAAAAGCCAGGAGATCGTTACCTATCTGAAGGGAGCACCGAAGGTGGTCACTGCGGCCCGGCGTCTGCTGGCCTCGCCAGGCCTGGATGTCAAACGGGCCGGCGACGCAGGAATTGTCATGGAAACGGAAGCGCGCAAAGGCGCGGCATTGCGCCGCTCGATTGCCGAACTGGAAGTCTCCGACGATGTTCGCAAGGCCCTGGACATGGCGGTACGCATGTACGGTTCCGCCAGTGAGGCATTTGCCGTGCGCGCCTATCAGCTCAAGGTAAAAAGTGCCCCCGCACCAGGAATGTCCGCAAGACAGGCCGGCGCCTTCATTTAAGGTCCAGACCCTGGCCATCGACACACAAAACGCCCATGGCTCAGCCAATATTCGAGGATCAGGCCGTGGCGGCAACGTTTGCCGGCTATCCGGCGCCTGTGCGCGCGCCCCTGCTGGTGTTGCGAGCCGTAATTTATGACGTTGCCCGCAAAACCCCCGGCGTTGGCCCGCTTGAAGAAACTCTGAAATGGGGTCAGCCGGCTTACCTGACGGCAAAAACCCGATCAGGGGTCACCATCCGCATTGCCCCCCACAACTCACAAGGTTCCGAATTCGCCATATATGTGAGCTGTAATTCAGGCGTCGTCGAAGACTGGCGGGCCCGCTATCCAACGCTTGAATACGGTGGCAACCGGTCCATCCGGTTCAA
>JAADFY010000254.1:14327-18029 GCA_013152625.1 Alphaproteobacteria bacterium | reverse complement strand
AGCAGGATGCCTTGACCCGCATTGCCAACCGGAAGTGTTTTGATGAGCGCCTGGCCAGAGAGATGGGCATTGCCGGCCGGGACAATACACCTTTAACGCTGGTCATGATGGATATCGATCATTTCAAGCGTTTCAACGATACCTATGGGCATCTGACCGGCGATCAGGTTCTCAAACTGGTGGCCTCGACGATAAAATCCAGCACGCGATCCACCGATCTTGCCGCACGCTATGGCGGCGAGGAATTCGCCATTATCGTGCCGGCGTGTTCCCTGGAGGGCGCGGTCCAGATCGCTGAAAAGGTCCGGGAAGCTGTGCAGGCGAAAGAGCTGCTCAAACGCTCCACCAATGAAAAACTTGGCCGGATAACTATTTCGGGGGGCGTCGCCCAGTGGCGCAACGGTGAGTCTACTTCCGAATTTATCGAGCGGGCCGATATCGCCCTGTATCAGGCCAAGAGCAACGGTCGCAACCGCATCGAAATTGCCGATGCGACACCAAAAACCGTAGCTGCCTAGCCACTGTTGGCGCGGGCTTCGGCCAGAACCTTCAGGTCGGCCGGTTCGAGCTGCACGCTTTCGCCACACCCGCAGGCCCCGGTCTGGTTGGGATTGTTGAAGGTAAAGCCCTCGGAAAGCTTGTCCTGAGTATAGTCCATTACCGTGCCGAGCAAAAACAGCATCGCCTTGGGGTCGATATAGACATCCACACCCTTGTCGCGCACGTGATCGTCGCCGGCAATGGGCTCGCCCACATAGTCAAGGGTATAGGCCATGCCGGCGCAACCGGCGTTTTTGACCCCCACCCGGACCCCGGCCACCGGTTTTCCGGCCTGGTTCATGATCCCGGAAACCCGGGCCGCAGCGGCGTCGGTCAGGGTGATCAGCTTGAATTCGGTTGGCGTAGCCATGGTATTACCACCAGTTCAGCGCGACCTGCGCTTCTTCGCTCATGCGTGAGGGGTCCCACGGCGGATCAAACACCATGGCCACCTCCACATCGGATATGCCCTCCACCGAGCGCACCGCATTGTCCACCCAGACCGGCATTTCCCCCGCTACAGGGCAACCCGGTGCCGTTAAGGTCATGTCGATCTTTACGGTGCGGTCTTCTTCCAGATCGACCTTGTAGATCAGCCCCAGTTCGTAAATGTCCACCGGAATTTCCGGGTCGTAAATGGTCTTGATGGCGGCAATTATGTCATCGGTAATCCGCGAAACCTCTTCGGCGGAAAATGCGGTGCCGTCGGCTGTGCCCACCAGAGCGGTGCCGTCTTCGGCCACGGCGGGAACCTCGGTATCGGCGGGAATCTGGGCGCCGGCGGGAGCTTCGCTTTTCATGTCCGTTTCCTGTTCGTCCATATCGATCAAACCCCGTGGGTCAACTGCCAAAAAAAAGTTTTGCCCTGGTGATGCCTTCAACAAGCGCGTCCACATCGTCCTTGCCATTATATAGTGCGAAAGAGGCCCGGCAGGTAGAGGTAACCCCAAAACGCTCCAGAAGCGGCTGGGCGCAATGGGTGCCGGCGCGCACCGCGACCCCGTACCGGTCGATGATGGTCGACAGGTCGTGGGCGTGCACGCCTTCTATTTCAAAGGCAAAGATGGCGCCTTTGCCTGGTGCGGTACCAATCATGCGTAACGAATTGATTTCGCGCAATTTTTCGGTCGCATAAGCGCCCACTTCGGCCTCGTGGGCGGCGATATTGTCCAGCCCGATGCCGGTGATGTAATCGAGCGCCGCCCCGAGCCCGATGGCTTCGACAATGGGTGGTGTACCCGCTTCAAAGCGGGCGGGCGGGGCCGCATAGGAAATTTCATCCCGGGCCACCTGCTCAATCATTTCGCCGCCCCCCTGAAAGGGGCGCATTTCAGCCAGCAACTCGTGGCGGGCGTACAAAACGCCGATCCCGGTGGGCCCGTAAAGCTTGTGGCCGGTGATGACGTAAAAATCGACGCCGAGTCCGGCGACATCGACAGGCATATGTACCGCCGCCTGACTGCCATCGGCGAGCACCTTGATGCCCTTTGCATGAGCCATGCGGACAATTTCGGCCAGCGGCGTTACGGTGCCCAGGACGTTGGACATATGGGTGACGGCCACCAGTTTCGTTTTCTCGCCAAGCGCTGCCTCAAACGCTGCCATGTCCAGCGAGCCGTCTTCTTTCACATCCACCCATTTAAGGACGGCGCCATGCCGTTCGCGCAAAAAGTGCCAGGGCACAATGTTGGAGTGATGCTCCATGATCGACAAAACGATCTCGTCGCCTTCGCGGATATCAGGGGCCAGAAATGACGAGGCGACCAGATTTATCCCCTCGGTGGCGCCGCTGGTGAACACCACTTCCTCCACCCGTTTCGCGCCGATAAAATCGCGCACCCGCTCCCGGGCGTTCTCATAGGCCTCGGTGGCCCGGTTCGACAGGGTATGCAACCCGCGATGCACATTGGCATATTCGTGGGTATAGGCGCGTTCCATCCGGTCCAGGACCGCCCGGGGCTTTTGGGCCGAAGCGCCATTGTCGAGATAAACCAGCCGGTTGCCGTGGATTTTCTCCCCCAGAATGGGAAAATCGGCCCGCACCGCATCGAGATCCAGGCTCATTGGCCTGCCACCCAGTCGCTCGCCACCCCCGACATTACATCGTGCAGGACATCGTACAGGTCCCCCTCCCCGAGGAAATCGAACAATTCCTCGACAAACGCGCGCACCAGCATGGCCCTGGCGTCGGCGGGGTCGATGCCACGGCTCATGAGATAAAACAGCTGTTCGTCGTCCAGATCGCCACAGGTGGCGCCGTGGCCGCACACCACATCGTCGGCATAAATTTCCAGTTCCGGCTTGGCCAGGATCTGCGCCCCTTCGGCCAGCATCAGCCCCGCCATCATCATTTTCGCGTCGGTTTTCTGGGCCCCCCGCGCCACGATGATCCTGCCCTGAAAAATCGCCTTGCCACCCCGGTTTGCCACCTGTTTGAACAGTTCGGTGGAAGTGGTGCCGGCTACGGCGTGTACAATATCGAGGGGGATATCGAGATGGGTGCCCTCCCCGGCGAGATTGAGCCCGCCAAAGTCCCCATGTGAGCCCGAACCGCCAAAATTTGCCGAAATGTAAGTACGCGACAGCGCCGCCCCGTCATTGATCACCAGGGAACGTAAGCGCACGTCGGCCCCGATCTCATAATCGAAACTGGCCAGATGGCGGGAAATATGGTCGCTTTTATCGAGCACGATATGGGTAAAACTGGCCCCGTCGCCAACTTTTATGCGGGTGGCATGATTGCCCAGATGGGCCGCCGCCGACCCTGAAAAGGTCTCAACCACGGTGGCACTGGCCCCCGCCGCCACCTCGATTTGAACCGCCGAGGTCACATGGGCTGCCGGTCCGCCCCGCCAGTGATCGATCTGAATGATCCGATCGGTCTGCCCGGAAATTTCCAGCCCTAAATGAGACCGCACCAGAGCGTGATTGAGCGCCAAGACCGCATCTTCGTTGGCCCCGCCAACCGGCCCTTTGCGAATATGGGCGGTCAATCCGGCCACCGGCGCGGCCAACGCCGGTGTGCCGTTTTTCATCGCAAAACGGTGGGCACCGGCGATCTTTATGCCCCACTCGGCGGGCATCGGCTCCGCCTCGGGTCCGGCCAAAGGCGGCACATCCCGCAAAAGCGATTTCAGATCGGTGTAATGATAGGCTTCCAGC
>JAADFY010000254.1:0-14290 GCA_013152625.1 Alphaproteobacteria bacterium | reverse complement strand
GCCGCCGCCCGCTCCGCCCCGGCCCCCTTGATCTGGCGGGCCAGTTCTTCTTCAGCCCCCGTGGCCGGGCGTTTCATGATCGCGTTCACGAGGCCAAACCTGTCGCCGAGTCCAGTGCCGGTTCGTCAAACCCGGCATATCCTTGTTTTTCAAGTTCCAGGGCCAACTCCTTGCCGCCGCTCTTCACGATCCGCCCATCAGCAAACACATGCACTTTGTCGGGCACGATATGGTTTAACAGGCGCTGGTAATGGGTAATGACCAGCATGGCCCGGTCCGGGTTGCGCAAAATGTTCACCCCCCGGGCTACGATCTTGAGCGCGTCGATATCGAGCCCGCTGTCGGTCTCGTCCATTACGCAAATCGAAGGCTTTAACAGGCTCATCTGCAAGATTTCAGCCCGTTTTTTCTCGCCCCCCGAAAAGCCCACATTCAGGGCCCGCTTGAGCATGGCAGTATCGATTTCGAGTTCCCCCGCCGCCTCGCGGACCACCCTTATGAAATCGGGGGTGGAAAGTTCGGCCTCCCCCCGCGCCTTGCGCTGGGCATTCAAAGCCACCTTGAGAAAGGTCATGGTGGCCACGCCGGGAATTTCGATGGGGTACTGAAAGGCTAAAAAAAGCCCGGCCACGGCCCGCTGGTCCGGGGACATGGCCAAAAGGTCCCGCCCCTTGAGATGCACGGTGCCTCCGGTCACCTCATAGCCCGCCTTGCCGGCCAGCACATAGCTCAGGGTGGATTTGCCCGACCCGTTGCGGCCCATGATGGCGTGCACCTCACCGCCCTGAAGGGTTAAATTGACGCCCTTGAGGATTTCGCGATCCTCCACCGAAACCCGAAGGTCATTTATTTCCAATAATGGTGTGCTCATTCTTCTTCGCCAACGTCCTCGCCGTCCCAATAATCCACCGCGCTGTCCTGGCGGCCGATAAAGACCACCGCCGCGCCCATAAGTCCTTTGTCCGGGGGCACCCGTGAGGCCACCGCAAACTTGCCGCTGTCGGCATATTCCACCACGTCCGGGTCGTGCCGGGTGGAGATCACCAGATATTTCAGTTCGCCATTGGAGGTGTTGCGCAACTGATGGGCGGTTTTGACATCCCCCGCCGGTGCGGCAATCATGTCCCCCGCTTTAATCGGCCATACCTCATCACCGGCCTGATATTCCCCCGTGCCTTCGACCACGAAAAACAGTTCCTCGTTCTTGTGGTGGGCATGGCGCGGGTAGGCGATCTTGCCGGCGGGAATGACATGATACTGGCACCCGAGTTGCTCCGCCCCGACCAAAGGCCCCATCCGGGCCAGCCCGGCCTCAAATTTCGACCCCTTTTTCCACGGGCGCAGATCCTGCTCGTAAATATTGGCAATGGGTTTTTTGGCGGTGGTCATCCGACGCTCCCTTCGAGCGATATGCCGATCAGTTTCTGGGTTTCGACCATGAATTCCATGGGCAGATGCTGCAAAACCTCACGCACGAACCCATTAACGATCAGCGCCACCGCCTCTTCGTCGCCAAGGCCCCTTTGCTGGCAGTAAAACAACTGATCGTCGGAGATTTTCGAGGTGGTCGCCTCGTGTTCGAACACGGTGGAGGCGTTGCGGCTTTCAATGTAAGGCACTGTGTGCGCCCCGCACTTATCGCCGATCAAAAGCGAATCGCACTGGGTGAAATTGCGGGCGCCGGTGGCCTTGGCGTGGGCCGAAACCTGCCCCCGGTAGGTATTGTCCGAGAACCCGGCGGCAATCCCCTTCGAGATGATCCGGCTGGAGGTGTTTTTGCCCAGATGGATCATTTTCGTGCCGCTATCCACCTGCTGATGGCCGTTGGAGACAGCAATGGAATAAAACTCGCCCCGGGAGTTATCGCCGCGCAATATGCAGCTTGGATATTTCCAGGTTATGGCCGAACCGGTTTCCACCTGGGTCCAGGAAATTTTTGAATTATCCCCCCGGCAGTCCCCGCGTTTGGTGACGAAATTATAAATACCGCCTACCCCGTCCTTGTTGCCCGGATACCAGTTCTGCACCGTGGAATATTTGATTTCCGCGTCCTTGAGCGCCACCAGTTCCACCACGGCGGCGTGCAACTGATTTTCATCGCGCATGGGGGCGGTGCACCCCTCCAGATAGCTCACATACGAGCCCTCGTCGGCAATGATCAGGGTGCGTTCGAACTGGCCGGTTTTTGCTTCGTTTATGCGGAAATAGGTCGACAATTCCATGGGGCAGCGCACGCCCTTGGGGATATAAACGAACGAGCCTTCCGAAAACACCGCCGAATTGAGGGTGGCGTAAAAATTGTCCGTGGGCGGTACCACGCTGCAGAGATATTTTTTCACCAGATCGGGGTGATCGCGCACCGCTTCGGAAAGCGGGCAGAAAATGATCCCGTGCTTGCCCAGTTCCTCGCGGAATGTGGTGACCACCGAAACACTGTCAAAAATGGCGTCCACCGCCACCCGCGCGCCCTCGACCCCGGCCAAAACGGCCTGTTCGCGCAAGGGGATGCCCAGTTTTTCGTAAGTTGCGAGAAGTTCAGGGTCCACTTCATCCAGGCTTTTCGGCCCGGAAAGGGATTTTGGCGCCGCGTAATAGTGCAGGTCCTGAAAATCAATTTTCGGATAGTTCACCCGGGCCCATTTCGGCTCGACCATGCCCACCCAGCGCCGGTAGGCGTCCAGGCGCCACTGAAGCATCCAGTCCGGCTCGTCTTTTTTGGCCGAAATATAGCCAACGAATAGCCAACGATGTCCTCGTTCAGACCCTTGGGGGCCAGAATGGTCTCCACATCGGTTTCAAAGCCATATTTGTACTGATCCACGTCAATGGTCTTGACCTGTTCTATGGTTTCGCGAACGGCAGGCATTGTGATTTCCTTTACGCCACCTGGGTGGATGAATGGGCGACCGCCTGGCGATCAAGGACATTTTTCAGGGCCCCGGCAAAAATTTCGATATGGTTTTCGGTGTTCGACCACCCGACGCTCAAGCGCAGGGCCGAACCGGCCAGATCGTCGCTGATCCCCATGGCGTCAAGCACATGGCTGTTACCTGTTTTGCCCGACGAACAGGCCGAACCGGCCGAAACACACACCCCTTCCAGATCGAGCCCGATCAGGGCGGTGGAATTGGCCAGCCCTGGCAACGCAAAACACAAGACACTGGCAAGGCGGGGGGCGTCGGCGCCAAAAAATACCGCCTGTGGCACCAGTTCACGGATCACCGCTGCCGCTTTTTGTCTCAACTGCCCGAACCGGGCCAGATCCTGCACTTCTGGCGCCGCCGCCGCCGCCGCCCCGAAACCGGCAATCATCGCCGCGCTCTGGCTGCCCCCCCGGCGGCCTTTTTCATGGCCGCCACCCGGAATAAGCCGCACTTCGTCAAACTCTGGCTTGACCAGCAAGGCGCCAACCCCCACCGGTCCGCCAATCTTGTGGGCCGAGATGGCCACCATATCGGCCCGCCCGCTGTCGAACTCAAACGGCACCCTGCCAAAGCCCTGCACTGCGTCCACCAGCAAAATATGCGGTGTGTCTTCAAGCAGCTGGCCGATTTCCTCTATAGGCTGGATAACGCCGGTTTCGTTGTTGACCTGATGGACGGCGATCAAAAGCCGTTCCCCGGCCCCATCAGCGAGCCGCACAAAACGCGCCAGGTCATTCAAATCAATCCGCCCGTCCCCGGTCAGCCCGATCCATTCAATGGGCGCACCGCAGCTTTGCGCTGCGGCGATGGCGGCTTTGTGTTCGCCCCGGCTGATGGCCATGCGCGTGGCCATGCCGGCCCGCACCGTACCCGCGATCGCCTGGGTCAATGCCTCGGTGGCCGATCCGGTAAATACCACCCGCGCGTTGCCCGCACCGGCCAGAAGCGCCACATGATCCCGGGCACGTTCAATTTCGGCCCGCAGGGCGCGCCCGGCCCCGTGGACCGAAGAGGGATTGCCGGGCATGTCCAGTACCGTATCAATGATCTGACGGGCGACCGGCAGCAACGGCGACGATGCACAATGGTCAAGATAGACAAATGGGCTGGCGGACATGTGGAAACTGGACCCTGGTTAGACGATGCGATTGGACCGGGTATCAATCATTTCTTGAATTTGGCGGCCCAGAGCGTCTAAAAGAAGCGCACGCGGGCGCCGGACACCAAATATGTCGAAATACGGAACGCCCGCCACAGTCGTCGGGAGCGTAAAAAACCAGTTTAGAACGTTTCAAAACTAGAATTCCACCCCATGTATTAAGAACCGTACTCCACTTCGTCAACCCGGGATGTACCCCACACTCAAGGCACCCGGCCTGGCGCGTGGGAAACCCCCGATAACGAGAGACACCTGCCCATCATGCCTGAAGTATTTTTCAATGGACCAACCGGACGTATCGAGGGGCGCTACCAGCCGGGCCGGGAGCCCAACGCGCCCGTGGCCATCGTGCTGCATCCCCATCCCGAATTCGGCGGGACCATGAACAATCAGATCGTTTACAACCTGTATTATATGTTCGCCAAGCGCGGGTTTGCGGTGCTGCGGTTCAATTCGCGGGGCGTTGGCCGCTCCCAGGGCCATTTTGATCACGGGCTGGGCGAACTTTCCGATGCGGCGGCAGCTCTGGACTGGATGCAGACCCTGAACCGGGAAAGCAAGGGGTGCTGGATTGCCGGCTCCTCGTTTGGCGCCTGGATCGGCATGCAGTTGCTCATGCGCCGCCCCGAAGTGGAGGGTTTCATTTCCATCGCGCCTCAGGAAAACCTGTATGATTTTTCGTTTCTGGCCCCCTGCCCGTCTTCGGGCCTGATCATTCACGGGGACAAGGACCGGGTGGCCCCGCCCGATGCAGTGCAACGGCTGGTGGAAAAGCTTCAGGCGCAAAAAGGCATTACCATCGAGCAGCAGACCGTGGAGGACGCCAACCACTTTTTCGAAGGCAAAATCGACGAGCTGACCGAACGATGCTCGGAATATCTCGACCGGCGCCGGGCCGATATCGCCGCCGGTGGCGGGCGCTAGGTGCGCGCCAATGGCTGACTACCGTTCCGAGTTCCTGCGCGTTTTACAGGCACGGGGATTTATTCATCAGATTTCCGACCCTGAAGGGCTTGAGGCGCGCTTAAATGCAGGCCCGGTAACCGCCTATATCGGCTTTGACTGCACCGCAAACAGCTTCCATGTGGGCAATCTGGTTCAGATCATGGCGCTTTACTGGCTGCAACAGACCGGCAACCGCCCGGTTTTTCTCATGGGCTCGGGCACGACACGGATTGGTGACCCGTCGGGCAAATCCCAGTTGCGCCAGATGCTTTCCCCCCAACAGATCGAGGCCAACAAGATTTCGATCCTTTCAGGGGTCCAGCGCCTGTTGCGGTTCGGAGACGGCCCCACGGACGCCATTATGGCCGACAATGCCGACTGGCTGCTTGATCTCAATTATGTGAATTTCCTGCGCGACTATGGCCGCCACTTTTCGGTCAATCAGATGATCGCCCGGGACAGTATTCGTACCCGGCTGGAACGCGAACAGCATCTGTCGCTGCTTGAATTCAACTATATGGTGCTTCAGGCCTATGATTTCGTTGAATTGTATCGGCGTACCGGGTGCATTTTGCAAATGGGCGGCTCCGATCAGTGGGGCAATATTTTGTCCGGGGTCGATCTGGGCCGGCGCACCGATGAGGCTTCGCTTTTTGCCCTGACCACACCGCTGATCACCACCGCTTCGGGTGCCAAAATGGGCAAAACCGCCGATGGCGCGGTCTGGCTGAATGAAGCCCAGCGCAGCCCATATGAATACTGGCAGTTCTGGCGCAACGCCGAGGACGCCGATGTGGGCCGGTTTTTGCGCCTGTTCACCACCCTTGATTTAGGTGAAATCACCCGGCTGGAAGCCCTTGAGGGGGCCGAACTCAATGAGGCCAAGCAAGTCCTGGCCACTGCCGCCACCGCCTTGCTGCACGGCGATGAGGCCGCCAAAAACGCTCGGAACACCGCCATTCATACCTTCGAGACCGGCACCCTCGATCTGTCCTTGCCCACGATCAAGTTTGATAGGTCGCGTCTCTACGAGGCATTTACAATTGGGCCTTCGAGCGGACAAACTGTCGAAGGGGAAACCGGAACCCAGGTAGGAATCCCACTTGCGATGTTTCTTGTGGAAGCAAAACTTGCCACTTCAAACGGAATGGCAATCAGGTTAATCCAGCAGGGCGCAGTGCGTATAAACGATAAAAAGCAGTCTGACCGCCAATATCACGTCAGCGAAGCAGATTTAGTAGAAGGCGTGATCAAACTATCGGTGGGCAAAAAGCGCCACTTGCTTATGCGGCCGGAATAATAACCCCGCTTCGTCATTGCCCGGTTCATCCGGGCAATCCAGCCTTTCTTCCCTGTTTCCCCCTCCCCCTTAGCGGGGAGGGCCGGGGTGGGGGCAAGGAAAACCCCGCAAATGCAACTGGAGCGATCCGGGCCGGTAAATTTTCGGTTTACCCCCTGCACGCCCAAAACTTGACGCAGTGTTCTGCCCTCTTCAAAGTTGATGGGTTGGAAAAAACAAACGAGGGCAAAATGAAAAAATTACTTCTGATTACAGTGTCGGTTGGCATCATCGCCACCGCAACCGCTGCAAAGGCCGATCAGGTATTTTCGTGCATCGACGAGAACACAAGCGTGCATTTTGTATTGTACGAAGATGGTTCGGGCACCCGCGGCGGCAACATGTATATCAACAATATTCAGGTCGCGGTGCTTGATACCTACCGGGTCAACGATATCTCGGTCCGCGGCACGATCGTTGGCAACACTGCGGATACCGAATTCGTATTCAACAGTTCGCGCGAGAAGGTTTATGTTGAACTGAGTGGCACCAGCGAAGTTGTTTGCAGCGCTTCAGTGCGCTCTGACTAACCTGACGGTCGCCTAATTCACCTCGCCAATGGCTTCAGAGACGGCGACGGCGGCCATATTAACGATCCCCCGGCTGGTAACCGATGGCGCAAGGATATGCGCCGGGCTGGCGGTCCCCATCAGAATGGGACCCACCGACAGAGCGTCGGTCATGCCCTTGACCAGGGTCATGGACAGGTTGGCGGCCTCCAGATTGGGAAAGATCATCAGGTTGGCTTCACCGCGCAGTTCCGAATCGGGCACATAGCGTTCCCGCAGCACCTCACTTAACGCCAGATCGCCCTGCATTTCCCCCTCAACGATCATGTCGGGGGCCGCCTGTTTGAGCAATTTGTAAGCCCGGCGCATTTTCCGTGCCGTGGTGCCGTCCCGGGAGCCAAAATTGGAATAGCTTAGCAGCGCCGCCCGCGCCTCGATGCCAAACCGGTGCAAATGGTTGCGGGCCTGCAGGGCGGTGGCGACGATTTCCTCGGCGGTTGGATCAACGGTGACGTAGGTATCGGCGAAAAAGAAGGCGCCGCGCTGCAATATCATCATCGACAGGGCCGAGACATCGGTGCTGCCCGGCGCCAGCCCTATGATCGATTTTATGTCGCGCACATGTTTGATGTAGCGCCCCTGCAAGCCGCACAGTAAAGCGTCCGCCTCGCCGCGCTTGACTGCCAGAGCGCCAATCACCGTGGTATTGGTGCGCACAATGGTGCGGGCGGTGTCCGGGGTCACGCCGGCCCGGCCAACCAGTGCATGAAACAGGGCCACATAGTCCCGGTACCGGGGGTCGTCCTCGGGATTGATGGTTTCAAAGTCGGTGTCGGGCTTTAACGACAGACCGAACCGTTTAATGCGCTGTTCGATAACCCCGGGCCGCCCGATCAGGATCGGCTTGACCAGACCTTCTTCGAGCAACACCTGGGTGGCGCGCAACACGCGCTCGTCCTCGCCATCGGCAAATACCACCCGCTTGGGGTTTTCCTTCGCCCGGGCAATAATGGGTTTCATAACCAGCCCGGAACGGAACACGAACCGGGTCAGCCGGTCGTTATAGGCCTCGAAATCCTCAATCGGGCGCCGGGCGACGCCGCTGTCCATGGCCGCTTTTGCCACCGCCGGCGCTATGCGCAAAATCAAGCGCTGATCAAAGGGATTGGGAATAAGGTAGTCGGCGCCAAATGTTGCCCCCTGCTCGCTGGTCGCCGCCTCAAGGGCCGGCTCATGGGCCAACTGGGCAATCGCGCGCACCGCCGCCATTTTCATTTCCTCGTTAATCGAGGTTGCACGCACATCCAGCGCCCCGCGAAACAGGAACGGAAAACACAGGACATTGTTGACCTGGTTGGGATAATCCGACCGGCCGGTGCACACCATGGCATCGGGCCGGGCTTTTAGCGCCAGTTCGGGCATGATTTCCGGTGTCGGGTTGGCCAGCGCCATAACCAGAGGTTTGTCGCCCATTTTCTTGAGCAATTCGGGCTTTAATACCCCCGCCGCGCTTAGCCCGATGAACACATCGGCCCCGTCCATGACATCGGCCAGTTCGGTCAGTTCAGTTTCCTGGGCAAACTCGGCCCGCCAGCGATCCATGTTCGAGCGCCGCTGTGTCGAGACCACACCTTCGCGATCAACGACCCAGATTTTTGACCGGTCGGCCCCCAGTTCAATGAGCAAATTCAAACAGGCAATGGCCGCCGCCCCGGCCCCTGAAGTGACAATCTTGACCTCGCCGATCTGTTTGCCGGCCAGTTCAAGACCGTTAAGCACCGCTGCGGCGACAATGATCGCGGTGCCGTGCTGATCATCGTGAAACACGGGGATGGCCATGCGTTCGCGCAGGGCTTCTTCGACTTCAAAACAGTCCGGGGCGCGAATATCCTCCAAATTGATGCCGCCGAAACTGGGCTCTAACGGGGCAATGACCTCGATGAGCTTTTGCGGATCGAGTTCATCAATCTCGATATCGATGGAATCGATTCCGGCGAATTTCTTGAATAAAACCGCCTTGCCTTCCATTACCGGCTTGGAGGCCAAAGCGCCGATGGCCCCAAGCCCGAGCACGGCGGTGCCGTTGGAAATTACGGCAACGATATTCCCCCGGGACGTGTAATCCCAGACCGCCTCGGGGTCTTTTTCGATCTCCAGGCAGGGTGCGGCCACGCCGGGGGAATAGGCCAGGGCCAGATCGCGCTGGTTGGCCAGGGGTTTTGTGGGGGCGATGGCGATTTTGCCAGGGGTGGGGTATTTGTGGAAATGCAGTGCCGCTTCGTTGAGCGAGACTTGCTTGTCACTGGGATCGCTGGTCATTCTTGCCCTCGTCTGGCGGAAACTGTCAGAGAAATGGAATGCTCATTTGTTTTGAACGGATCAGCTAACATGGTTTTCGCCCGGGCCAAAAACGAAATTATGCCGGGCAGCGTCCGGGCACCCCGTTCCAGGTGCATGTGTCAAGTGCATGTGTCAGGTGCATGTGTCAGGCGGCAAACGTGATATCATCCTCCAGATCGGCGTTTTCGCCATATTGCCGGTTGAGTTTTCGAGCCATATCCATATAGGCGTCGCGCTCTATTGCCGGCGAGAACAGAAACCCCTGGGCAAACGTCACCCCGCGCCCTCGTAAATAAAGCGCCTGCTCCCGGGTCTCGACGCCCTCGGCCACCACTTCCATGTTCAGGTCCCGGGCCATGATGATAAACGCATCGATCACCGGCACCGCTTTTGAACGCTCGGTAATCAGGTCGGTAAATACCTTGTCGATCTTGATGATATCGATGCCCATGGTTTGCAAATAGGCCAGGTTGGAGTGCCCCGTTCCCGCATCATCCAGAGCCACCCGCGCGCCTAAATCATGCAGCGCGGCAATGGTTGCGTTGGCGTCAGCCACATCGGCCAGGGGCTGGCGTTCGGTGATCTCAAACACCAGTTGATCGAATTTGATGGCCGAACCGCCAAATATCTGGGTGACATCGTTGACAATGGCCCCATCGGAAAAATGGCGCTCAAACAGGTTGATGCCGATTTTCAGTTGGGGCTGCTCGATGGCGAGTTCTTCAAGATCCTCCCGCACCATCTCCAGGAGGGCGAGGGTCATGGGAATGGCCAGCCCGCTGATCTCCGCATACTCGATAAACGAGCCGGGGGCGATAATTTCACCGTTTGGCTTTATCCACCGGATCAGCACCTCGCACCCTTCGATTGCCCCGGTCTGCAGGTTGATGATCGGTTGATAACGCGGTTCAAGTTCGCCGGCCTGAATGGCCCGTTCCAGCCCGAATGTCGCATTGTTCGAGCGCTGGACCAGCCGGAGCAGCAACCACAGGATGCCGGCGCTGAAAATGCTGGCCAGAATGGTAAAACTGACATCCAGACCCGCGTATTCCAGGCGGAGAATGTCAAAGGGCACCACAGCGTGCACGCGTACGGGGATGTCGCCGGCAATGGACTCGGCCTCGACAAATGCCGTCCGGTCCCGGGCCTGATCAAATGGCGTACTGTCGCCAAGGGTATAAATTTCGGTGCCGTTGGTCAGCTTTACATGAACCACGGTGGCCTCGGCGAGAATTTTGGTCATGCCGAAATCTGCCCGGGGTACCGACAGCACAAGGGTGGACACCACGTTGTTGCCACGCACAATGCCCGAAATGATGAACCAGGGCCGTTCCTGGCCGGCCACCGAAACCACCCGAAGGGTTTCATTGCGCCCCGGCAGGCCAATCTTTTGCGAAATGCCGGCGTAAACCAGTTCGGTCTCAAGGGCATTGCACATTTGCGCCCCGTTCTGGCCAGTCACAGCCACCTGTTTGACCGCAACGCCCTTTTGAAGCTCCATCCGGGCGTTCCGCATAAAAGTGGGTGAGCACACCGTGGGTGAAGAATTTATGACCCGTTGCAGGGACGCAATGCCGGCCTCCACCGAGAGCCGAGAACTGTTGGCCAGTTCCTCAACCGCCAATTGTAATTTTGCGGACTCGCGTTCGCGCACATACCCGTCCAGCAACGTGTCCACAGCCAGAACCGGCACAAAGGCGCCGATGGCGGCAAACAGCATCAGCAGATGATATATCCGATTTCGCATTGTGGGCCCGGACCCTCACATTCTTTTCGCCGCGCACGACCGGGTCCAGACTAGAAAATCGCGATTAATTCGGCGTTAAGTGTACCGGTGCCGGCGCCCTTGCGGTCAGGGCCCTGGGCCTTGGGGTCAAACCCCTATGCCTTTGGAAGGTTCAACTTAAGGTGTAGTTCGCGCAACTGGGTAGCCGTGGCTTTGCCCGGGGCGCCCAGCAGCAGGTCTTCGCCCTGCTGGTTCATGGGAAACGCGGTCACCTCGCGCAGGTTGTGCTCGCCACAGATCAGCATGACGATGCGCTCCACCCCCGCGGCCAGCCCGCCATGGGGGGGGGCGCCGAAATCCAGCGCGCGCAGCATGCCGCCAAATTCAGCTTCGAGAACCTCGGGGCCGTATCCGGCGATATCAAAAGCCTTGCGCATGATTTCAACAGAATGGTTTCGGATCGCCCCGGAGGCCAGTTCATAGCCATTGCATACCAGATCATACTGATAAGCGTTGATTTCTAACGGGTTTTTCTCCTCCAGGGCTTTTATTCCGCCCTGGGGCATGGAGAACGGATTGTGGGAAAACTCAACGCGGTTTTCCTCTTCGTTGTGCTCATACATGGGAAAATCAACAATCCAGCACAGGGCAAACCGGTCGGTATCAATCAGTTTCAGCTCGGTGCCGACCCGGGTGCGGGCCGACCCGGCAAAGGGGCTGAATTTTCCGGGCAATCCGCACACGAAAAACACCGCATCCCCCACATTCAGGCCCAGTTGGGTCTGCAGGGCTTCCGTTCGTTCGGTGCCGATATTTTTGGCAATGGGGCCGGCCCCCTCCCCCTCGCGGTAGAAAATATAGCCCAGTCCGGGTTGCCCTTCACTTTGGGCCCATTTGTTCATGCGGTCGCAAAAGGCGCGAGAACCACCGCCGGGGGCGGGAATGGCCCAGACTTCGACTTTGTCGTCCGCCGCGATCTGGTTGGCAAACACGCCAAAGCCGGAGCCCGCGAAATGGCTCGTCACGTTTTCCATGACGATGGGGTTGCGCAGATCGGGCTTGTCGGTCCCGTACTTTTTGATCGCCGTCGCAAAAGGAATACGTTCGAGCTTGGGGGTTACCCGCTTGTTTCCGCCAAATTCCTCGAACACGCCGCGTATGACCGGCTCGAAGGTTTCGAAAATCTCGTCCTGCTCGACAAAACTCATTTCCACGTCAAGCTGATAGAATTCCCCGGCCCGGTCGTGGCGGGGGTCCTCGTCGCGAAAACACGGTGCGATCTGAAAATAGCGGTCAAAACCGGCGACCATGAGCATTTGCTTGAACATCTGCGGCGCCTGGGGCAGCGCGTAAAAACGCCCCGCATGAATGCGCGAGGGTACCAGAAAATCCCGGGCCCCTTCCGGGCTCGAGGCGGTCAGAACCGGGGTGGTAAATTCTGAAAATCCGCGTTCGGCCATACGGGCGCGCAAATAGGCAACGATTTTGGAACGGGTGACTATATTGTTGTGCAGCCGCTCGCGGCGCAAATCCAGAAACCGGTATTTCAGCCGCGTTTCTTCGGGATATTCCTGCTCGCCAAATACCGGCATGGGCAAATCGCCGGCAGCGCCGAGCACTTCGATTTCCTCAATGAATATCTCGACTTGCCCCGTGGGCAGATCAGCGTTGACGGTGTCGGCGCTGCGGGCCTTGAGGGTGCCGTCAATGCGGACCACCCATTCGGCGCGGATGGTTTCAGCCAGGCCAAAAGCACTTGAATCCGGGTCAATCACGCACTGGGTAAGGCCATAATGATCCCGAATATCGAAAAACAACACCCCGCCATGGTCGCGGATCCGGTGGACCCAGCCGGAAATCCGAACTGTGTTTCCCACCTCGTCGGGGCGCAACTGGGCGCAGGTATGGGTACGGTATCTGTGCATGGGAAAACCAGAATTTCTTTGGTGTTCAGGGCGGGCAAAAGCGGCGCGAAAAGCGCACGGCCACACCGGTTTGTCAAGTTTTGCAAATGGGGCGCGGGAAATTTGGCTACTGACTTGAGCAGCCCATCCTGATAGGTGCATTCAGAACGCACCGAACCCGCGGCGCCGCCAACTGGATAATCATGGAAATCATCAAAGACACCGACACGCTGGCCCGGTTTTGCCGCCACGCCGCGACCGCCGATTTCGTAACCGTGGATACCGAATTCATGCGCGAAACCACGTACTGGCCCATTTTGTGTCTGCTGCAAATGGCGACCAGGGACCAGGCCGTGCTCGTGGACCCGCAAACCGACAACCTGTCGCTGGATCCGGTGGTGGAATTGTTCGACAATGATGATGTGGTCAAAGTTTTTCATGCGGCAAAACAGGACATCGAGATTTTCGTCAAACTGTCGGGCCGGGCGCCAACCCCGGTGTTTGACACCCAGGTGGCCGCCAGTGTGTGCGGTTTTGGTGATTCTATCGCCTATGACGGGCTGGTGCGCGAAGTTACCGGAGAGACCATCGACAAGACATCGAGATTTACCGACTGGTCCCGGCGCCCGTTGAGCGAAAAACAGCTTGAATATGCCTTAGGCGATGTCACGCATTTGCGATCCGTCTACCACCATCTGACACAAAAGCTGACCGAGCTTGGCCGGACCGACTGGGTGGCAGACGAATTGCGCGAACTAAGCGTGCCGGACAATTATATCGTTCAGCCGGAGCATGCCTGGCGGCGGCTGAAGATGAAGGTCAACCGACCTCTGGATTACGCCATCATGCAAAAAGTCGCCGCATGGCGGGAGCGCCGGGCTCAATCCACCAATGTACCGCGCGCCCGGGTCATGAAAGACGATGCGATATTTGAAATCGCCCTGCAACATCCACGCGATGCGGCCGGGTTTGAGCGATTACGCAGCTTTTCGCGCGGCTTTGGCCGATCCGGGTCGGCCGGCGAACTCATCGAGATCGTCACAAGCACCATGGCGCTGGACAAATCCGCCTTGCCCAAAGTGCCCCGCCAGCCCCGGGGTCCGAGCGCAAAGGGGCCGGTGGGCGATTTGTTGCGGGTGTTGCTCAAGGCCGTGGCCGAGAATAACGGCGTGGCGCCCCGGGTCATCGCCACCTCGGCGGATATCGATGCCATTGTGCTGGACGATCATGCGCAGGTGCGCGCCCTTGCAGGATGGCGGCGCAAGCTGTTTGGCGATCTGGCGCTTAAAATCAAGCATGGCCGTCTGGCGCTGGGCGCCAATGGCGAGGGGATTGTGCCCATTGAAATCGAATCGCTGGAAACGGCGACTGGAGCGTTTCCAGGATAAGTGGATCCGGTTATTCGGCCAGCGAGGTGCGAACCGCAGGAGTGTTGCCAAAAAAA
>JAADFY010000253.1 GCA_013152625.1 Alphaproteobacteria bacterium | reverse complement strand
CGGCCAGTTTTTTGGAAAGAATAGAGGCGGTGATCAGGGACACGTTTTCCACCGTGGCCGTCACATCGCGTATGGCATATAAAATCTTGTCAGCCGGGGCGAGATTGCCGGTCTGGCCAATAATGGCGCAGCCCACTTTGCGCACCGTTGCCCGAAACAGGGCATTGTCGGGGGCGGTGGTATAGCCGGGAATGGCGTCGAACTTGTCCAGGGGGCCGCCGGTATGGCCAAGCCCCCGCCCCGAAATCATCGGCACATAAGCGCCGCAAGCGGCCAGAATGGGGGCGAGCATCAGCGAGACATTATCGCCCACGCCGCCGGTGGAATGTTTGTCGACCACGGGTCCGTTCATGCCCGACCAGTCGAGCACATCGCCGCTGTCGCGCATGGCTTTGGTCAAGGCAACGCGCTCGTCTAAATCCATGTGGCGGAAAAAGACGGCCATGGCAAAGGCGGACGCCTGTTCGGGGCGCACCTCGCCCGAAATCAGCCCCTCGATAAAGCGGGTGATTTCTTTTGTGGTGAGGGTTTTACCGTCACGTTTTCTGGCAATGATTTCCTGGGGCAAAAAGACCATTTTCAGGCGCTCAATCGGGTGGGGTTATGCGCCATAAGGCACCCAGATGTTTTTGATCTGGGTGGCGCGTTCAAGAAAATATTCGCCTTCCATGATGGTTTTGTCGGTCCAGTCAAACCCCAAGCCCCGTGTGGTCCAGGTCTGTTTGAGGTTGCCCACCGAAAGGCGTTCCATTTCGGCGCACTCCTTTGCCGGGCCGGCAAACCACAAGCCATCGACCCCGTCATGTTCGGCGAGAACTTTTGAGAGTTCAAAAGCGTCGCCGCTAACGATATTGACCACACCGGCGGGCACATCGGAGGTTTCAAGCACCTGATAGAAGTCGGTCATGGACAGGGGGTGGGTGGCCGAGGGGACCAGAACAACCGGGTTGCCCATGGCCACAGCCGGAGCCAGCAAAGAAATGGCGGCCAGCAACGGCGCTTCATCGGGGGCGGTGATGGCGATGACGCCGAGGGGCTCAACCATGGCAGCGGCTATGGCGCGCACGGGGGGATTGTGGATGGCGCCGTCATATTTGTCAGCCCAGCCGGCAAAGGCGAACAGGCGTTCAACGGACAAATCGACCTCGCGTTTTGCCGCGTCTTTTGTGGCGCCGGTCATGGCGCGCAAACGATCGGCGAATTCAGCGCGGCGGTAGGAAAGGTTTTCGCCGAGGAAATAAAGGATCTGGGCGCGCACATGGGCATGGGCGTCGGCCCATTTGAGGGCCTTGCGGGCCGCTTCAACAGCGTTGCGGATGTCCTTGCGGTTCCCTTCGGCCACATCGCCGACCGGGGTGCCATCGGGTGCGATGACGGGCCTTGCATACCCCCCGTCGCCTCTTGCCTGTTTGCCGCCGATATACATTTTTGCGGTGCGGTCGATGTCGCCGCTCAAAAAACCAGTGGGGGGTTTTGGGGCGGCAGCAACGGGCGCAGGTGCCAGCTCTTTTTCAAAGGCGGGTTTGAGGTAAGCGGTCATGCCTTCGCGCCCGCCCTCGCGGCCAAACCCGCTTTCCCGGTAGCCGCCGAACCCGACGGCGGCGTCAAACTGGTTGGCGCAGTTGATCCAGACCACGCCGGCCTTGATTTTGGGGGCGATGTCGAGGGCGAGATTGATGTTTTCGCTCCAGATGGTGGCAGCCAGCCCATATTTTGAATTATTGGCCAGGGCCACGGCTTCTTCCGGGGTGCGAAAGCTCAGTGCCACCAGCACCGGGCCGAATATTTCCTCCTGAAACAGCGTATGGCCCGGCGACACGCCGGTGATCAGGGTGGGCTTCATGAACGTGCCCTTTTTGGGCAAGGGCCCTTCGGGCTGAAAGCGGATGCAGCCCTGTTTTTCCCCCGCCGCCAACAGATCATTGATCCGTTTTAGCTGGATGGGATCAATCAGGGCGCCAATGTCGATGGCCTTGTCCAGCGGATCGCCAATGCGCAATTTGCTCATGCGGGTTTTGAGCTTTTTGATGAAACGGGCCTCGATGGCCTCATGGACCAGAAGGCGCGACCCGGCGCAGCACACCTGGCCCTGATTGAACCAGATGGCATCGACAAGCCCCTCGATGGCGCTATCCACATCGGCGTCGTCAAACACAATATACGGGCCCTTGCCGCCCAGTTCGAGGGAAAGCCCCTTGCCGGTGCCTGCGGTAACCTTGCGGATGGCTTTTCCGACCTCGGTGGAGCCGGTAAAGGCGATCTTGTTGACATCTTTGTGGGCGACCAGCGCTGCCCCCGTCTCACCGGCACCGGTAACGATATTAACGACACCGGGGGGCAGGCCGATCTGCTGGCAGACCTCGGCAAACAGCAGGGCAGTCAGGGGGGTAAATTCAGCCGGTTTGAGCACCACCGTGTTGCCCGCCGCCAAAGCGGGGGCGATTTTCCAAGACAGCATTAACAGGGGGAAATTCCACGGAATGATCTGGCCGCACACGCCATAGGGCACCCGGTCGGGAAATTTACGCTCCAGATGCTGGGCCCAGCCGGCGTGATGATAGAAATGGCGGGCGGCGAGGGGAATATCGGCGTCGCGGCTTTCGCGGATGGGCTTGCCATTATCAAGGGTTTCAAGCACGGCAAAAAGGCGCGAATTTTTCTGCAATGCCCGGGCCAGGGCATAAAGATATTTCGCCCGCTCAAACCCGGACAGGGCACCCCAGCCGGAAAAAGCCTCCCGGGCCGATTTTACCGCCCTGTTGATATCGGCGGTGGTGCCGTCTGTAATTTTGGCCAGGGTGTCGCCGGTGGCGGGGTTTTTGGTGGCGAACGGGCGGGCCGGTTTTGTCCATTTGCCGCCAATGAAATGGCCGAACGACCGGTCATGGCTGTCCAGCCAGGCCTCTGCCTGCGCCGCCCCTTCAGGGGCAGGCCCGTAATCAAGGGTTTCAAATATGGCGGCAATGTTCATAAGCGATCCGATTTTATGGTCAGGCAATCACACAAGTGGCTGGCGGTAGTCGGCGGCATAGCGGCCAAAGGCGTTGTGTTCCAGCTGGCGTTCAATGTCGGTTAACAGGGAGGAGGCGCCAAACCGGAACAGGTGCGGATTGAGCCATTCGGTGCCCAGTTCTTCCTTGACCAAGGCCATATATTCAAGGGCGGTCTTGGCGCTGGATATGCCGCCGGCCGGTTTGTAGCCGATTTTTACCCCCGTCTCGTCCTCAAACCAGCGGATCATGCGGATCATGGCCAGCGAGACCGGCAAAGTGGCGTTGGTTTTTTCCTTGCCGGTGGAGGTTTTGATAAAGTCGGCGCCGGCCAGCATGCACACCAGCGAAGCGCGGGCGACATTATTGAGCGTTGCCAGTTCGCCCACCGCTAAAATGGTTTTAAGGTGGGCCGGGCCGCAAGCGGCGCGAAAGGCTTTCATTTGCCGGTATAGCCCGCGCCAGTCGCCGTTGAGCACGAAATGGCGCTCGATGACCACATCGATTTCCTGCGCGCCGGCTTTTACCGAGGCTTCGATCTCGGCGATTTTGGTTTTAAGGGGCGATAGCCCGGCGGGAAAACCAGTGGACACCGCCGCCACGGGAATGCCCGAGCCTTTCAAAGCCGCCACCGCCACCGGCACGAACCCGTGATAAACGCACACGGCACCGGGCCGGATGGGCAGGTTTTGCGCGCCCAGTTTGGCAAGAATATCATCACGCACCGGATGGCGGGCCTTGGCGCACAGCCGTTCGATGCGCCCTTTGGTGTCGTCGCCATTCAGAGCCGTCAGATCAATGAGGGTAATGGCTTTTAATAACCAGGCGGCCTGCCACTGCTTTTTGACCGTCCGGCGCTTGCCGATGGTGGCGCCTCGGCGCTCCAGGGCCGACCGGTTCATGCGGATAGCGCGCAGCCAGCCCAGATCAAGGTCAAAGCCGGGATTGCGCTCCGGGGCGGGCGCCGGGGTACCATTAGGGGCGGAATCGATGGCTCGTAAACTCATGGACCTGACAACCTGAACCAGGGGGCAACGATGCCGTTAATCGGCACCCGATCACCTTAATACGAGGGCACCGGTTTGGCCAACCGGTGTCGGCGCTAGAGCAAAAACTCAGGCCCGAACGAATGGGGCAAAAGGGCGCCCAGGGTGGTGTGCAGGGGGGCGCCATCCTCCCCCAGACACGTTATGGGCACATCAAGGGCGGCAAATTCGCGCAACCGCTGGCGGCACCCGCCGCACGGGGTGACCGGCTTGGTGCCCGGCCCCACCACAAAAACCCGGGTGATGCGTTTGGCCCCCTGCCCGACCATTTGCGATATGGCCGAAGCTTCCGCGCAGCACCCTTGCGGATAGGCGGCGTTTTCCACATTGCAGCCGGCGTAAATTTTCCCGTCATCGGCCAGCACGGCAGCACCAACGGCAAACTTCGAATAGGGCACATGGGCGTTGGCGCGCACCTTTTGCGCCGCCTCGAACAAGGCCTGATCGACGCTATCCATACCCGCTCAACGCTCCTTGATATAGGGCTGGCCGATAGCCTTGGGCGGGATGGCCCGGCCCACCAGCCCGGCCAGCAACACCACGGTCAAGATATACGGCAGGGCCTGAATGGCCTGCACCGGCACCTGGCCGATGCCGGGCAATTCCAGCCCCTGCAGGCGGATCTGCAAGGAGGCGAGAAACCCGAACAGCAAACACGTGTTGAGCAGGCCCCAGGGCCGCCATTTGGCAAAAATGAGGGCGGCAAGGGCAATAAAGCCGCGACCGGCGGTCATGTTGTCAGTAAAATTCGCCCCCTGGCCGATGGACAGATAAGCCCCGGCCAGCCCACACAAAACGCCAGTGACCACAAGGGCCTTGTAGCGCAGGAAATAGACCGAAATGCCGGCCGTATCGAGGGCGGTTGGGTTCTCGCCGCAGGCGCGAAGGCGAAGCCCGAACCGGGTCTTGAACAGGACCCAGGCGGTGACCGGCACAGCCAGAAAGGCGACATAGACCAAAATATTGTGCCCCGAAATCAACTGGACATAAAGCTCGCCGATGATGGGCACATTGGCGGCCTCGGCGACAAAGGGCAGCTCGATGGGGCCAAAACGCTGATCCAGCGAAAGGGTGGGGGTTATACCGCCGCGCTTGAACCAGGCATCGCCCAGCACGATGGTGGTGCCCAGGGCGAGAAAATTGAGCGCCACGCCGGAAATGATCTGATTGCCGCGCATGTTAATCGAGGCAAGGGCGTGAATCATGGACATGGCAGTCGACACACCAATGGCGGCAAGCAGCCCGATCCAGGCCGAACCGGTTACCGCAGCCGCCGCAGCGGCAGCAAACGCGGCGCCGAGCATCTTGCCCTCCAGCCCGATGTCCACCACCCCGGCGCGTTCCGAGTAAAGCCCGGCGAGGCCGGCCAGCAGCAATGGCACGGCCAGGCGCACGCTACTATCAAGCAGAAAAAGGATGGCGGTATAGCTCATTGACCGGAACCTTGTTCACCTGAGGATTTGGGCTGGTTGGCGGGCGGCGCCGGGGCCACGGCTTTTTCCGGTGGCGGTTTGGCGCGAATGAACAGGCGCTCCAAAGCGGGGCGGAACATTTCGGACATGGCGCCGGTAAACAGGATCACCAGAGCCTGAATAATAACCACCAGATCGGAGCTGACAGAAGGCATCTCGAAATTGAGTTCCTGGCCGCCCTGAAACAGGGCGCCAAACAATAATGCGGCCAGCAAAACCCCCACCGGATGGGACCGGCCCATAAAGGCCACCGCTATTCCGACAAAACCATAACCGCCCACATAGCCAATGATCAGGCGCTTTTGCACACCTACCGCTTCGTTAACCGCAACCATGCCGGCCAGGGCGCCCGAAAGGGCCATGGTGATGATGATGATCGAGACCGCTGAAATCCCGGCGTAACGGGCCGCGTTGGGGTTCTGGCCCAGAACGCGGATCTTGAAGCCCAGCTTGGTGTGCCAGATGAGATAATAGACCCCGATCAGGGCGGCGATGGCGAGGAATATGGTGATATTGACCGGGGAACGGCCAAAAAACGGCATGAATTCGCGCAACAGGGGCAAACGGCCAATGGCATCAAGGGTTTCGGTTTCGGAGTTGGCGCCGGGGCGTGAGAACACCTGGGTGAGCATATAGCTCATGAACGCGGCGGCGATAAAGTTGAACATGATGGTGGTGATAACGATGTGGGAACCGCGTTTGGCCTGCAGATAGCCCGGAATGGCGGCCCAGATCGCGCCCAACGCCATAGCAACAAGAGTGGTGGTGATGAGAACCACCGACCAGTGGATCTGATCCACAGCCAGACCGGCCACCAGGGCCAGACCGGCCACATAGGCCTGTCCCTCCACGCCAATGTTAAACAGCCCCGCCTGATAGGCCAGGGCTACCGCCAGGCCGGTAAAGACGAAATTGGTGGCAAAATGGAGGGTGAACCCCCACCCCTCGCCATAGCCGAAGGCGCCGAACATAAGAATCTGGATAGCCTCAAGGGGACTTTCGCCAATGGCCAGCACCACCAGCCCACCAATGACAAATGCCAGGGCGACATTGAGGGCCGGCATGAGGGCCAGGGTCACCCAGCGGGGCAATTCGGTGCGGGCGCTCATGGGGCGGCGACCGCGTCGGATTCTGTGGCGGGTTCTTCCACCCCGGCCATATAAAGCCCCAACGTTCTTTCATCGGCGTCGGCGGGGTCGACCTCGGCAATCAGGTTGCCATCAAACATGACCAGAATGCGATCGGAGAGGGAGCGGATTTCATCGAGTTCCACCGAAACGAGCAATATCGCTTTGCCCGCGTCGCGCATGGCGATGATCTGGGAATGGATGAACTCAATTGCGCCAATATCGACGCCACGGGTGGGCTGGCCGACAATGAGCACCTCAAGTTCGCGATCCATTTCCCGGGCCAGCACGATTTTCTGCTGGTTGCCGCCAGAAAATTTGGCTGTCTTCAGGCGGCAATCGGCGGGGCGAATATCAAACTTTTCAATGCGCCGGCGGGCCTCATTGCGGGCGGCGGGAATATCAAGGGACAAGCCGGCCCCATACCGTTTGTCGCTCTCATAGCCAAGAATGGAGTTTTCCCACTCCTCGTAGGATGTCACCAGCCCCATGCGCTGCCGGTCTTCGGGCACATGGGCCATGCCGGCCTTGCGCAAGCGCCCTGCCCCGTCATCCCCATGAAATGAAACCCGTTTGCCCGAGACAATCACGTCGCCCAGAACCGGCGCGGTCATGCCTGAAACAGCTTCGAGCAATTCCGACTGGCCATTGCCCGCGACCCCGGCAATGCCGACGATCTCGCCGGCTTTAACCTCAAAATTGACGCCCTTGACCCGGACCACGCCCATTTCGTCCTTGACCACCAGATCGCGCACTTCGAGCCGCGTTTCACCAGGGTTGGCGGCACCCTTTTTAACCTGCAGCAACACCCGGCGCCCGACCATGAGCTCGGCCAGCTCGGCGGGGTCGGTGTCGGCGGTGGCCAGCGTCCTGACCATTTCGCCCTGGCGCATGACCGACACACTATCGGTGATGGCCATGATCTCGCGGAGTTTATGGGTGATGAAAATGATGGTTTTGCCCTGCTCGCGAAGCTGCTCAAGAATGCGAAACAGATGATCGGCCTCGGCGGGGGTGAGCACACCGGTGGGCTCGTCGAGCACGAGCACTTCGGCGCCGCGATAAAGGGCCTTTAGGATTTCAACGCGCTGCTGGTGGCCCACCGAGACTTCTTCGACCACCGCGTCCGGATCGACCTCAAGGGAATAGTCCTTCGCCAGGGTGGCCAGTTCGGCACGGGCCCGGGCCAGACTGGGGGTGAGCAAGGCGCTGTCCTCGGCGCCCAGAATGATGTTTTCCAGAACCGTGAAATTTTCAACCAGCATGAAATGCTGATGGACCATGCCGATCCCCAAACGAAGCGCATGGCGGGAATCGGTGATGGAGACTTTTTCGCCGTTGACGAAAATATCACCGCTGTCGGCGGTGTAAAAGCCGTATAAAATCGACATCAGGGTGGATTTACCGGCCCCGTTTTCCCCGACAATGCCGTGGACGGTGCCGCGTTTGACTTTCAGGTCGATATTCTTGTTGGCGTGAACGGCGCCAAAGCTCTTGTTGATGCCGACCAGTTCGACCGCATATTCCGAATCAGCGGCCCCGGAGGGCCGCTGATCGTTTGCTGGGGGAGAATTTGCCATCCCCGTTTTATCGCGTGCTGATCAAGAAACCGGGCAGCTGTTGTCAGACCGGTAATCATGGACCTTGATCTCGCCGGAAATGATCCTGGCGGTCAGATCTTCCAGGGTGGCGCGCATCTCGTCGGTAATGAGCGCCTCGTTGAACTCGTCCATGGCGGCGCTGACTCCGCCCGACTCAAGGTTCATGATCTGAGTACCGGCGGTGAATTCACCGTTGAGCTGATCGGTAAAAGCGTTGGCCACGGCCACATCAACCCGCTTGACCATGGAAGTGAGCATGTTGCCGGGGAACAGATAGTTCTGGTTTGAGTCCACGCCAATGCCGAACTTGCCGGCTTCAGCGGCGGCGCGAAGGGCGCCCTCACCGGCCCCGCCTGCGGCGGCAAAGATCACGTCGGCGCCCCGCTCAAGCTGGGAAATGCCAATCTCGTTGGCCGTGTTGGGATCGGAAAAGGCGTCAAATCCGGTGCCGATGAAGTTTTGCAAGACGTTGACATCGGCGTTGATCTGCTTGACGCCCTGCACATATCCGCAGCCAAAGGCCTGCAACAGCGGGAAATCAAAGGCGGTAATAAAGCCCACGGTCCCGGTTTCGGTTTTCATGGCCGCCAGTGCGCCAACCAGAAAAGTGCCTTCCTGCTCGGAAAACAGCACCGAACGGACATTGGGGGCATCAACGACGGCATCGATGATGGCAAAATTTGTGTCGGGAAATTCAGCCGCCACTACCGCAACAGGCTCGGCCCAGGTAAAGCCGGGCACAACGATGGGGTTGGCACCCCGGCTGGCAAAGCGGCGCAAGGCCTGCTCACGCTGGCTGTCCTCGGAAATTTCGAGATCGGAATAATCGTTGCCGGTCTCGGCCTTGTACATTTCGGCACCGCCGAAGGCCATTTCATTGAAGGATTTGTCGAATTTGCCGGCAGCATCGTAAATAAGGGCCGGTTCGGCGACGGCAGATGCTGTCATGAGCGCTGCCAGGGCAAGACCGCCAAGGGCGGCTGCCGTGATATTGATGGGTTTCATTTTATCGTTTCTCCCTGCTGACCGGAACCAGATTCTACAAAGGACCGGCAAAAAAGGAATTGAAGCGGTTTCACGATGCTATCGCAAGCAAAAATCGGCAATTTTTGAACAAATGGTCAAAATCACTATGCACCGGCCCGTGTTTCACACGGCAATCACTTCCCCACCGGCGGCTTCGGCATCGGCGGTATCATGGGTGACGAGCAGTGAGGGCAGGCCCCGGTTGCGGGCGGTTGAAAACACAAATTCACGCACGGCATCCCGGCGGGGAATGTCCAGCCGCGAAAAGGGTTCGTCCAGCAGCAGCACGGAAGGCTCGGCAGCCAGGACGCGCATGAGAGCCACCCTTGCCGCCTGTCCGCCCGACAGGGTGCCGGGGTCCCGGGCCGCCAGATCCCCCAGGCCCACCTGATCAAGCAAAGCCTCCACTTTATCGCAACGCTGGGCCCGGTTGCCACCAGCGGGCAAGGCAAAAAGCAGGTTTTCGGACACCGAAAGATGGGGAAACAGCAACGCATCCTGAAACAGGGTGCCCATATGGCGCTGTTCGGGTGCGATGCCGGTCATGTCAGTGCCGTTTAGGACCACCCGGCCGCTGGCTGAAAATGCGGGGGGCAAGAACCCTGAAATAAATGCGATCAGGGCCGATTTCCCGGTTCCTGAGGGCCCCATTATGGTCAGGTTCCGCCCCGGTTGAATGTGGGCGTCGATGGACAACAGCCGGGTTGCCCCAAGAAAAATCTCAACTCTTTCCAGCCGCAAGCCGGCACCCGTGCTCATCGCTCGGTTTCGGAAATCTGCATGAGACGACGTTGCCGGAAGACCAGCGCGGGGACAATAGCGGCCACGACAAACCCCACAACCACCAGCAATGTCTGAATCTGGGCGACAACGCCAATCAGGCGCCGGTCGCCACCCGAAGCGAGGGCCACCGCTTCTGTGGTCACCGTGGGCACCCGCCCGCCGCCAATGAGTATCGTGGGCAGATACTGGGCCACGGAAATGGCAAATCCCAGCGCCGCCGCCACAAGAATGGGCCGCAACATCATGGGCACCCGGACCGTGAAAAAAGCCTGCCAGGGGGTTTTTCCCAGCGCGGCGGCAATACGCAAATAGCGCGGATCAAAATTCTGGTAGGGATCGGCCAACGACAGGTAAACGTAGGGCAGGACGAAAACCAGATGGGTAAAGGTGACCGCCCAGACCGAGCCTTCCGCGCCGACCCACAGGGCCACGATCAACAGGCCGAGCAAAAAAGCGATCTGGGGCATGATCAGGGGCACATATATGAGACCAAGCGCCCGCCCGCGCAAATCAAGATGATTGCGAAACCCGTTTTCCAGGCTGGACAGCACCAGAACCAGGGCAATGGCCGTGGCGCCAAGGCCGATGACAACCGTATTTAACACCGGCTCGGCAAGACCGGGCACGACCCGGGCCCAGTGGTCAAATGTAAATTCGGCGGGAAACGCATCGGGAAATCGCCACACCAAAGACACCGACGACAGGGTCAGCGCCACAATGCCGAGCATGATCATGAGGGCGGGCACCGCCATGAGCACGGCGCCGCCGATCCGCACGCCGACATCAGCCCGCAGGCGCTGACCGTTCATGAGCAGGTGCCGGCCAAGCCGGGCCACCAGCTTTTCGCCGCACCACCACACCAACAGGGAAAACACGGTCACGCCGAGCTGGACAAGCGCGGCGGCGGAGGCGGCAAACTTCATATTCAGGTCGGGATCGCTGGACATACGCAGCACCTGAACCGCCAGCGTCGGCGGTGTGAGCGGGCCAATAATCATGGCCATATCCACCACCGAGCCGGCAAAAGCGATGACCGCATACACGGGCAGGCGTATCTGGGCGTAAACGGCGGGGAACACCGCACCCATCCAGCCCCAGACGCGGCCATATCCGAGCATGCGGGCCGTGCGCAGGCGCCGGGACGCCCCGACCTGGGAAAGCGCGGCCAGGGCCATGAGAAACAAAAAGGGCACTTCCTTGATAACCAGCCCGAAATAAAGGGTATAGCCAGCGGGATCATTAACGATCAGCCAGTCCGGGGGGCGGTCAAAGCCGGTGGCCCATGGCGAGAACAGCCGGACAAACCAACCCGACGGCAACACCAGAAATGCCAGCCCGAAGGCCACCGCCGCATGGGGCACCGCCAGCAGGGGCGCGGTCAGTTTTGAGACGAATGCAAATGGGCGGGTGCCCCACCAACCGGCCAGAAACAGCGTAACGATGGCAAGGGCCGTAGCGGTGGCGGCCAACCCGATCCAGAAACTCGTCCAGACTGAAAAGCCAAAGCCCGGGGTTGCCAGCGCCACCGTGAACCACTCCAGAGT
>JAADFY010000252.1 GCA_013152625.1 Alphaproteobacteria bacterium | reverse complement strand
GACCGCCCGGGCCGCCGTAATGGTTTCCGAGATCAACGCGATGGGGCTGGCAATTTTCGGTCCCGCCCAGGACGCACCGGTTGCAAGACCCCGCACCCATTCGGCGCCGGCCCTTGTTTTCCCCGCCCCGCGCCCGCCCAGCATCAGCCAGGTGTTCCAGTCGCCTTGCGGCGGCAACTGGTCGGGCCGGGCCCACAGGGGCCAGTGCGCGGCCAGCTCGCTAAGTTCCTGGTCGGTAAGCCGGGCCAGCAACCGGGCAATGGCCGGCTTTGGGGTGTTATTGCTTTGAGATCCGGTCAATGCGCTGGGTGATCCGGGAGCGCAGTTCGGCCATTTCCCGACTGTTCTGCGGTGTTTTTCGCACTTTTCGTTCCCGGTCCTCAATTTCGATCAGCTTTTCAAGGGTTTTGGCAAGGTTGCCCAAAAGCGAAACTTCCCGGTCACCGGTTTTTGTCATGGTGGTTTCCATCTGGTTGATCTGGCGGTCCAGCACCTTGAACAGCCGGGTGATGAGCGCCTGTCGTTGCACCGGAGCGCCCGCCGTTCGCATGATCCACCCGCCCTCATGCACGGCGGCGTACAATACGGTCTTTGACATTGCGTGTTTTTGGCAAATGGCCCCGACAGAAATCTGTCCGGCCTCATAGGCTGACTGAATGGCGGCCCAGTCATGGCCCGTCTGCTGGTCCAAGCTTCAAGCTTTCGCAAAAATTTAAGGAGTTTTGTCCGGCCTGCAAAATAAAGGGCCTGAGCCACAGTTTCCGGACCGTAGCTGAACCTTAGCCAAAGGGCGTCACGGTGTCAAGGATTATTTTCCTATTTCTCGCTTCTGGCGCCGCTTGCCCCGGCCCTCCAGATCGTCGTCGGGGTCGATATCCGGCCAGTCCACTGCATGGTCTTCATATTCATCGGCACCCACCCCGGTCTCGGAAACAGTGCGGCCCAAAATCGAAATTCCCGCGGCCACTACTGTGTCGGGGTCGCCTGAAATCAGCGGGTGCCACCAGGCAAGGGGCCGCCCCTCCGCCAGCCGCCGATAGGCGCACGTCAGGGGCATCCATTTGATCCTGCCCACATTTTCAGGGCTCAGTGCGATGCAATCGGGTACCAGGCTGGCGCGATCGGGATAGTTCGTGCACCGGCAGGTTTTCTCGTCCAGAAGTTTGCAGTGCACATCGGAGGTGATGATTTCGCCGGTATCTATGTCTTCGAGCTTGATCAGGCAGCATCGGGCGCAGCCATCGCACAGGCTTTCCCATTCGGCCCGGGACATTTCGCCCAGTTTCTTGTCTTCCCAAAACGCCATTTTTGTCCTTCGGACCATCGGTGTCGATTTTTTCCCGCCACGCTGTTGAACTTGCCCAACGGTGCGATCAACATCAGGATTTCTTTCGCGCGGGACAGTGCAACACTTGATTGTAACGTTAAGATCACTCTAGAGTTTTTCTTTCAAGTAAATGCGTAACAGTGACATTCGTGTTCCCGACAACCACCATTCGTGCCTGGCATTCGTTTTTCGGTTTTGCCGCGAACGTAAAATCCCTGCCCCGTGTGGGCGGCATGGCAACCATGCGAAGTCGGCGGGGCTGCGTTGAGCAGGCGCTGGCAACCATAATGCCCCAGATTGACCGGCTCCATCTCTACCTCGATGATTATGATGAGGTGCCCCGCTTTGCCCGCCACGAACGCATAATTGCCTATCTTGGCGATCCGGCGCAACGGCTGGGGTGTGCTGGAAAATTTCTCGCGCTCCAGAACGAGCCCGAGCCGGTCCTGTTTGCCGGATTTGACGACGATATTTTATATGCCGCCAATCATGTGGATCGACTGCGGGAGTGTTTGATCCGCCATCGGGGCGATGTGCTGGCGGGGGTGCACGGGGCGGATTTCAAGGCGCCCTACGCCTCATTTGTTCGCGATCGTAAATCCTACAATTTTCCCCGGCGCCTGAAAAAAGAAGTTTCTGCTGATATTCTTGGCTGTGGCACCATCGCTTTTCTCACGGATCGGTTCCGCCTCGATCCGTCGGCGTTCTCCGCACCCGGCATTGATGATATCCTGGTGGCCACCCTCGCCCAGCGCGCGGGAATGGGCCGGATTGCCATAAAACGAAGGACGCGCTGGATGAAACCGATCCATCTGGTTCAGGATGACAGTATCTGGGCCGGAGTTTTGCGCGACGAGCGCCAGGCAACACTGTATATGCGAAGGCTGATGGTGGAGATGGGACGGCTGCCGGCATCTCAATTGGCGCCCGAAGCGGACGGCTGCGGCCACTGATTGGCGATCACGCCCTTTTTGGGTGATATTTGTAACCATTCGGGGCTAGTTTTAACCCTGAAACTTTTGGCTGGAGCGTGTCACCGATAAGTGGGTACCGGTTATCGGGTAAATGGCACGCTCAAACAAAGGACCGGACTGCGGTTTTGATTCCATCAAAACAAGACACAGTCCAGGTAGCGCCGTGACGAATTCGGGCGACAAAAAGAACAATCGGGGGAACAGATCGGGCTGGCTGGCGCTGGATGCCTGGCTCGATTCTTCGATGTATGAATTCGGCACCTGGCTGTCGCGGGTCTGGCAGGGCTTTGGCGATTTCATGAACCGGTTCCGGGTCACCGGGGTGCCGCGCCTGGCGGTGGAAGTAGTCTCGGACGGTCTGACATTTCTGACGCTGGGTCTTGTGGCCATGACGGCGCTCGCCTTGCCGGCGTTTGACGCCACAGCAAGCGGCGAGTTCAACCCGGCCAGCGATTATTCCGTTATTTTTCTGGACCGGTATGGCAACGAAGTGGGCCGGCGGGGAGACCGCACCGACGATTCGGTGGAACTCAAAGACCTGCCCGCCGTTCTGATCGATGCCACGCTGGCCACCGAGGACCGCCGATTTTACAACCATTTCGGCATTGATGTAATGGGGACGTTCCGGGCCCTGATTTCCAATGTCCGGGCCAACTCGATTGTCGAAGGCGGATCGTCCATAACCCAGCAACTGGCAAAAAACCTGTTCCTGTCTTCCGAACAAACCATTGAACGAAAGATCAAGGAAGCCTTTTTAGCCATCTGGCTTGAGGCCAACTACACCAAAGACGAAATTCTGAAACAGTATCTGGACCGTTCGTATATGGGGGGGGGCACGTTCGGTGTTGCCGCTGCTTCGGAGTTTTATTTCGGCAAGCCGGTTACACAGGTCTCGCTGGCCGAGGCGGCAATGCTGGCCGGGTTGTTCAAGGCGCCCTCCAGATTTGCCCCCCATGTGGACTTGGCCGCGGCCCGGGGGCGGGCCAATGTGGTGCTGACCAATCTGGTTCAGGCGGGGCTGATGACCGAAGGTCAGGTGGCCGGCGCCCGGCGCCTGCCGGCGACCCCCATGGAGCGGGATCCGGATACGGACAGCCCGAATTATTTTCTCGACTGGGCCTACCTGGAGGTAAAATCCATTGTCGAGGGATCGGGATCGCTGGGGTTTGTGGTCCGCACGACCATTGATCCGGTATTGCAAAAATTTGCCGAGGAATCGGTAACCGCTGCCATTCGCGAAGAAGGCGCGGCCTATGAAGTGTCCCAGGCGGCAATGGTGGTTCTGGATCCCACGGGTGAGGTACGGGCCATGGTCGGCGGGCTCGATTATGGCAAGAGCCAGTTCAACCGGGCAACGACCCCAAACCGGCAACCCGGATCGGCTTTCAAGCCCTTCGTTTATGCCACAGCATTGGAATCAGGCAGGTTTACGCCCCGGTCCCTGATCGTTGACCGGCCAATCTGCATCGGTGACTGGTGCCCCAGAAACTACGGGCGATCCTATGCCGGTCAGGTGACCATCAAGAACGCATTGACCCGCTCGATCAATACGGTGCCGGTGCGCATATCCACCATCACCGGGCGCAAGCCGATCGCCGACATGGCCCGGCGGATGGGAATTCGCAATGATTTTCCCATCACCCGGTCGCTGGCGCTCGGGGTGATCCCGGTCAGTGTTCTGGATATGGCGTCCTCGTTTGCCGTATTTGCCAATGGCGGGCGCCGCACGCAAGCGTTTGGCATAACACGCATAACCACCTTGCGCGGCGAAGTCGTCTATGAGCCATCCGGAGAAAATGACGGCGAAATCATCCTTAGCCAGCAGACCATCGAGGGCATGAATGACATGTTGCGCAACGTCATCACCAACGGCACCGGTCGGCGGGCCAAAGTGGAGGGTGTTCCTGCAGCCGGCAAAACAGGCACCACCCAGTCCTATCGCGACGCGTGGTTTTCCGGCTATACGGGCAATTATGTGGCCACGGTCTGGTTTGGCAATGACAACTACTCGGAGACCAACCGTCTGACCGGGGGACGTTTGCCGGCACAGACCTGGCAAAAATTCATGGAATATGCCCACACCAATATCCAGGTGAAAAAACTGCAGGGGGTCGATTTCACACCCCGACCCTTTGATATGGCCAGTGCCGAGGCGGGCGCCGGTGGTCACAGCGAGGCCCGTCCGCCCGATCTTTCCGCCGATGCGGCCCGGCAACTGGTGTCGCTTTCCGCTCAATTTCAGGTCTCGTTACGCAAGTATCGCAATTCGGGACGCCGGGCCCAGGCAGATTTGGCCGGAGCAGATTTGGCCGGAGCAGATTTGGCCGAGGCAGATTTGGCCGGGGCAGAGTTTCGCCAGTGAAATCAGACATATGAAGCACCGGCTGTGAGCAAATTGTCCGGACCGATTTTAGGACTTGCGGTTGCTCTGGCCACGGGTTTCGGAGCGACCTTTCTCGCCCTGGGCGAGGGGGGGCAGCAGCTTGGGGGCCTCCGGTCAGGACCATGGACTGCCCTGCCCGATACCGGCGAGTTCATGCTCAACCCCTACTCCAACGCCTATGTGGCCCGCGCGGCTCTTTTGCAGCTGGGCAGCGCCGAGGGGATCAGATTTGTCGCCAGAACCGACAGCGACGGCGCCACACTGGACCGGGCGTGCCGTTATCTTGTTGCCGGTCGCACACCGACAGCGGCCATGTGGACCCTTTACGCCACCGACAGGGAAAACCGGGTCATCGGACTTGAGGGCCGGTTGGCATTCTTTGACAGCGCGAATGTGCAGCGGCTGGCCGATGGCGGCCTGGAAATCAGAAGCGGGCCACAGGCCCGGGCCGGACAATGGCTGGCAACACCGGGGGAAGGACCGTTCCAGCTGGTCCTGAATATTTACGACCCGGTGCCCGTGTCCGGTGCCAGCGCCAAAACCGTCCAGATGCCGGCAATCATTCGCGAGGGATGCTGATGGGCCGCCATCTGCTATGGGCCCTTGGCGGGCTCGTTCTTGGGGCCATCCTGCATCTGGTGGTCATCCTTCTGGTGCCGGTTGTGTCGGAGCAGCGCATGTGGGCGACTGTGGCCCGGGCGCAGCCATTTAACACCATGACCAAACTGGAGCGGCCGAAAATCGGCGCACCGAACCCGTTCGCCCTCGATCCGGGCATGGTTTACGCCAGTTGCCGGTTAAACATCGCCCGGGCTCCTGGCGCCCTGGCGGGAAATCTGCCTGGCGGTTTCTGGTCAGTTGCCCTTTATGAGCCCGGCGGACGGGTGATCTATTCAACCACTTCGCGCATATCGGACAACAAGGAACTGGTTCTGGGGATATTCAATTCCTCCCAGACCCGGCTGTTGGCCGAACAGCGCATTGATATCGAAGAGGGACAACTTGTGGTGGAAGCACCGGGCGATGATGTCTTGGCGGTCATTCGGGTTTTTCCCGAATTTGCCGATCTCGCCGAACGTCGGGCAGAGCAAATACTGGACCTTGAATGCGGCAACTCCTTTGCCGGCACCGATCATTTCGAAGCCTCACGCAATGCCGTCAATTGAACATCGCGGGGGTCAGGCCGGGCAGAATTCACCCCGCCGGGCCCGTTCGACAAACGGGGCAAGGCGGTTCAGCCCATCGTCCACGATACGCGCATTGGGATGCGGGGCATTTACCAGAACCCGGTCCAGGGCCGCACCATAACTATCGGCGCGATACGTCATCGAGGCGACGAACCAATTGATTTGAGAGGCGTTCTGGGCCTGTCGGCCGCCGAGCGCACGGGCCGCGTCCATATCGTTGGCGAACAGTTCAGAGGTGGCGATGCGGCGACGCTCTTCGAGAACCTGGACGGCGCAAATGGCATCAAACGCTTTGGGCGCCATGGCGATATCCGCCTCGATATCCCCTGCGATTGCTGCGTAGATGGTACTTGAGGCCCGATAATTGCGGCGGCTGAGGAACGTGTAATAACGGGCGGTGTCGCCAAAATCGGGCATGGAGCCCAATATTCCGGTCCGGCGCAGCTCCACCCCGGCGTTAAACTGCCAGTCGTTGATCTGGGGCGCGACCAGAAACCGCCAGATACGGTCCCGCATCCGCTTTTCTTCATCGGTCATGACCAGGCTGGAACGGGCGCGGCCATCCACCGCGCGGCTGATTTCTCCTATGGCCGGCGCGATGACATCGGCGGACAAGGTGTTTGCCGGGCGGCCAAAATCTCCCACGGGCCGGGCGCAGGCCGCCACAAGCAGCACCAGTATCAACCCCAGCGCCGTTTTGATCTCGACACGGCTCATTTTAGCAAAACCCGGCGCTGATTTTGTTGCCCGCCGCCCCGCGAGCGTTTCCAGGATAAGTGGACCCGGTTATCCGGTTCGGAAACGTGACCAGACAGGGACATGGAGCCCTGTTTTGCAACCAGCAAAACAGGATATGCTCCAGATGCCGCTCCCCGGCAATAGCGGGACGCAAAACATATTCGTGGGCGCGCATCAGGGCATGAAACCGGTCAGTTCCGGTCGCCCAGCCAGCGCGGTGGCGTGAGGGATTTTTGCCCCCTCTTGATCCCGCGCTCATACCGGACACCTGGAAAAATGACGAGGCCACCTTTGTTGCCTGTCCTTTCCCGGTTGACCGGTTTGTTCCGGTTGGCAATGAACTTCAAAACGGTCCCCATCCGGGCCCCCGAAGTGTCGAGTTGGCCGGCCCACCGCGTAAGAACACAAAAGCGAACCGACTGCTGACAACCATTAAGAAATCCTCAAGGTTAATAGTTCGCTAACGAATTCATGGAAAAAGGCAGGACACGCCGGTTTACGGCGGGCGATGGGGCACTATTGAGCACATGATCGGCTTTCAACCATATGAAACGTTCCGGCTTTTGATCGAAACCGGCGGTGTTGAGCGCGCCAATACCTTGCTGGTTGCCGCCTGTGATGCCTATTCAAGACGGCCCAAGCCCCTGCCCGCCGAGCTTTTGCAGTTTGAAGAACTGGCGACCCGGCTGTTTCCTTCGGCCTCGGCCACCGCGCGGGAGCATGCGGCACGCCTGCTGGCCCGGGCGGAATTCCTGTCGCCCGTACTTGAGAATATCGTTTTGGAGAATATCGACCGCGGTGTTGAGGAGTATCTGATGTCGGCGCGCACGATTTCACAGGCCCTTCTGGATAAAATTATTGCCACCAAGAATGTCAAGCATTGCGCCCAGATCGCCGCACGCCCGGACCTTGGTCAAAAGACCATCGCAAAGCTGTTTCCCATCAATTCGCGTACGATATATCGGGCGCTGGCCGCCAACAGTGCGATAAAATTTCGCGGGCCCTATCTTGCCGCCATCGCCAGGGCGGCGGCCATGGATCACCGGGTAGCCACTTCTCTGGCCGGGCGCCCCGATTTCGACAAGGCGTTGCTGGCACCGGCTTTTTTCGATCTGGCCGAACATTCTCGGCTGGCGGTTCTAACCGCGTTTGGGGGTCGGACCATCCCGCCAACACCCCTCAAACGCACCTTCGAGCAAATCTCGGTGGTCACCGAAGAATTCACCCTGGCCTTAATGAAGCTGTTTTCAAAAAACCGACGTCCCGAAGTGACCAGATTGCTCACCCAGATTACCGGCCTTGACGAGGTGCGATGCGGGCAGATCGCCCATGATACCAGCGGCGCGGCTCTGTTTGTGATCTTGCGGGCATTTGGCTGTCGGGCCCATGACGGCATGAAAGTGCTGCTGCATGCCACCTCCCATGAGATCAACCGCTCCCGGGCGCTTCGCGAATATGCGCACCTTTTCAGCTTTTTAAGCCCCCAGTCCATGGTCTATGTGATGAGTATCTGGCGTCAGGATGTGGAGGCACAGGTCCTCGCAGAAGCGGAATTCCGGCCCGCTGCCGCCGCTGCCCGCCCCCTGGCCCGCCAGCGAATATCCGGCACCGCGTTCCAGCGCAGCGCCACGGACGCCGGCAAACGGATTGCAGCGGCTGCCGCGCGGGCCAAAGCGAGCTAGAAACTTTTGCCGGGCTTTTGTCCGGTAGTTTCAGGCGCCAGTTCCAGACCATGCTCCCCGGCGGGTTCTTCAAGCGTTACCAGCCAGAAATCAGGGTCAAACCCCTCTTCGCTGACCATTCGCGCCTGCACTTGCGAAGCGCTCTGGCGGGCAAATTGTGTGCGAAAAATCCGTTCGCCGGAAAGTTCCGCCGACATCATCGGCGCCGGTCCGAACAGGGACACCGTGCCATCCAGATGGTCAACCTCAATCCAGATAGCACCCGCCTGCGGGTCACCCCTGCGCGATACCACGCAGATCCGGCCAAGCTGGTTGTGGCGCCGCAAAAATGCGGAAACCCAGATATCTGCCCGTAAACGTGTCATTTCAGATTGCGGCGTTGGCGTTTCGCAATAAATCCACCAGATCGGGGGAAATCATGCCGGTGGGCTGTAGGGATTGAAAGGTTTCAAACCGGCGAATTTCGCGCCGGGTTACATCACCGGCAACCCCGTCAATGGCACCGATCTTGTATCCCAGCGAGGCCAGGCCACGCTGTATGATGCGCACCAGTTCCGCCTCGTCCGGCGCCGGGTTTCCCGCCACCTGAATTACTTCGGCCGGGCTTTGATCTACGGTGCTTTCGGTCGCCCGGCTCCGGGCCGCCAGGGCAATCGAACCGAGATCGTTTTGTGGCGCGCTTGCCACCGCAATCGGTGGGATGGTCGGCTCCGGTGCGGGTTGCATCGGCGCGTTAAATGTCTGGCCGGCGGCAGCCTCGTTCAGGTTCTGGATGAGTTGAGGGGTCAGTTTGCCGTGCACATCAGCACCAATCGCGGTTTCAAATGCGCGAATGGCCTTTGCGGTTATCGGTCCGTACAGGCCGTCGATGGTGCCGGAGAAATATCCAAGCCGGGTGAGCAGCGTCTGGACGACAAAGGTGTTGCGGTTGCCCCCGGGCGGCGTGGCAGCACTTACCAGATCCGGCCCGGCCTCAACGCTTTGGGTGATGGGGGTTTCAAACCGTACCGGTCGAACCGGGGGTGTGGCCGGCATACCGGTAAACTGGGCCTCGGTCTGGCCCGGGCGGGCTGCGGCATGGGCAATGCCATCTTGATGAAATGTTGCCGGCGGGGCCACCTGCCACAAAAGCGCATTCGCCATTGCCCAACCATAGCCCAGCGCCACAACGCCAATGGCCGCACTTGCCAGCGGGGCGCTGCGAATTCTGGCAACCAGCGGGCGCAAGACCATCGCTGTACCGGCGGTCAGCCCGGCAAGTGTTGCCACTCCCCCCCGGACCACGGCCATTAGTATCACACCGGCGAGCCCGGCCTGAATAAATCCAAATGGCGCGTTTGGCCCCGTATCGGTCTGTTTTGCACTATATCGGGCAGCCATACTCAACCCCTGGCGGTTTTGCGGAGCACCTCGTCCACACGATCGGGCACATCCAGGGACCGATCTTGGCCAACAATGGTTACCGTTTCGCTACTTTTTGCCAGCCGCGGTGCCGGTCCGTTGATCGGCAACAGCACTGTAACAGTGGTTCCACGTCCCAGTTCGGATTCAATCCTTAATTCCCCGTCATGAAGATCGACCAGCCCGCGCACGATTGAAAGCCCCAGGCCGGTGCCCTCATACTGGCGCGAGAGCCCGGCATTGGCCTGAAAAAAGGGTTGCCCGATCCGGGGAATGTCCTCGGCGGATATTCCGATTCCCCGGTCGGATACCGCAATGCAGATCATGTTACCCCGTGGAAACAGCCGCAAAATGACCTCGCTGCCGGGGTGAGAAAATTTTATGGCGTTGGACAATAAATTGATGATGACCTGGCGCACCGAGCGTTCATCGCCGACCACAGCGGGCAACCGTCCGGCCGGCTCGACCCGCACGGCAATTTTTCGATCCCGTGCGGACATTTCAACAATTTTGACACATGGCCCAACAAGCGATGCCACATCAAACGGCTCGGTTTGCAGTTCCACCTTGCCCGCCTCCAGTCGCGACATGTCGAGCAACATGGTCACCGTGTCGAGCAGATGATGACTGCTTTGGTGGATAAATTGGGCATATTCGCGATGTTCGGGGGTCATCTGACCACCAATGTCATTGAGCATCATGTCGGAAAACCCGACAATGGCATTGAGCGGCGTGCGTAACTCATGGCCTATGGTGGCCAGAAACCGCGATTTGGACGCAAGATCTTCTTCGGTCTGACGGCGGGCATCCCGGATCCCCTGCTCAATTTCCCGGCGCCGGGAAATATCTCTTAGAACGGCGATCAATTCGGTGCCGGTGGTCCCGTCCGGCCTGGCACCCTGGGCATCGAGCACAGGTGCAATGGCGATTTCCACCCACAGGAACCGGCTGGCGTCCCTGGCGTTTTTCCGGATCCGCACCTCAATCTGGCGCTTGACGGCTTTGGTTCGAGCGGCATCGATGGCACTCAGGTAAATCGGGCGATCCAGCACGTGAATGCGTTCGACAAATGCCGGCCCGGTAAGCAAAAACCGTTTGCAGCCAAAAAGTTTTTCGATGGACTCGGACAGAAAATTCATCTCCCCGTCACCCGAGTAACGAATAACCGCGTCCTGAACATTTTCGATAAGATGGTGATAGCTCGTCCCCATCAGCCAGCGATCGACCTGGGTGCTGTCGGCGATGGTGCGGGTGGTGATCGCCACGATGGCGGCGGCGACCGAAAATACAAAGGAAGATACCGCCGCGGATATCATCGGATCCATTGTCGCGAACTGGGGCAGGAGGGCGGTATGCTGACTAAAGATCACCACCACGGCAAAAGCGGCAATCGACCAGGTAAACCGTTTCTGCGCCAACCCTTGGTTTAATGCCGCATAAATCGGCGCCAGCAACACGGTCGCCAGGCCGAAATCTGCAAGAACCGGGTTGGAAACGGCAAGCAGCGTGCCGGCAACAACCATGCCGGTGATTTTCATGGATACGGCCCACTGATAGCGGGCAGTGAAATAGAACCGCAGGGCCATTGCCGATGAAACAATCAGCCACAAGGCAACGATCAGCGGCACGACTTCACCCATGGCGGCAAAAACGACAGCGGGAAGCAGGCCCAGGGACGCAGTGATCAAAGCGATGACAGAAGTTACGAACAAGGCCGGATGGCGCCGGTTGGAACGCCCGCGACCTTCGGTGGGCCGCAGGCCGATCGAACCGAGAATTGAGACTATCGTCTGACCCATGGCTTACCCCCCCCGTGGCATCGCCCACCCACCCGTAAAACCGGATTGTGCAACATGGTTGCGCCTTGTTGTTTTTTGCAGGCGTCGTTTGTGAGGTGAACTTTC
>JAADFY010000251.1 GCA_013152625.1 Alphaproteobacteria bacterium | reverse complement strand
CTTCGGTCATGTTCATTCTCATCATGTGGCTGTCCACGGCGCCAAAACTTCCCGGGCTGAGTGCCCCGGCACAGGCGGCACAGGACGTGGCGGCGGCGGCACCGTTCATCAATGCCAGCCGGTTCGGAGCCGCCCGGGAAATAGTTCTGGTCAGTTGCGCCGTGTGTCACACCGCCGTGCCGGCGTGGCCGGGCATTCGCCAGGCACCCAAGGACGTGATTCTGGACAATGATGTGGCCATCGCCCTGAACGCGCGGGAGATCTACGTGCAGGCGGCAAAATCAAACGCCATGCCGCCGGGCAATGTTACCGAATTAAGCGAGGCCGATCGTCTGGTTCTCGCGGAGTGGTATCTTGAGGGTATCGGGAAATGACGGCAAAGGTCCTGCGCGGCCGTGTCCTGAGTTTTAACCGGCGTCCTGAAAGTGCTGCCGACGGGGGCGCATATGCCTATTTCGAAGACGGGGGTATTTTAATCGCCGGGGGCAAGGTTGGGGCCGTGGGCACCTTTGACGCGGTGCAGGCCGCCACCCCGGCCGGCACGCCCGTTACCGATCACCGACCCCATCTGATTACAGCGGGATTTATCGACCCCCATGTGCATTTCGTGCAAATGCAGGTGATCGCCTCTTATGCGGCCAACCTTTTGGAGTGGCTCGATACCTACACGTTCGTTGAGGAGCAAAAATTTGCCGATATCGAACACTGCGCCAAAATCGCCACCGCCTTTTTTGACGAGCTGATCCGGCAGGGGACCACGACCGCCGCCGCCTATTGCTCGGTTCACACTCTATCCGTCGATGCGTTTTTTGCCGAGGCTCAAGCGCGCAACATGTGCATGGTTGGCGGCAAGGTGATGATGGACCGCAACGCGCCGGCGGCGCTGACCGACAGTGCCGCAAGCGGTTATGAGCAATCGGTGGAACTCATCGACAAGTGGCACGGCAGGGGCCGGTGCCACTACGCGATTACGCCGCGGTTTGCCTTAACCTCAACCCCGGCCCAACTGGAAGCGGCGGGGGCGCTGGCGAAAAAATTTCCCGAATGCTTCGTGCAAACCCATATGGATGAAAACCGGGCCGAAATCGTCCGGGCCCTCGATCTTTATCCTGATGCCGCCGATTATGCGGGAATTTATGACCGGTATGGGCTGTTGGGCCGAAAAACCCTTCTGGGGCATTGTATCCATCTCGAACAGCGCGAAATCGAGCTGATTGCCGATGCCGGATCGGTGGCGGTGCATTGCCCGACATCAAACCTGTTTTTGGGCTCCGGGTTAATGGATATGGCCGGGCTGCACAGCGCCGGCGTGCGCACGGCGGTGGCCACCGACATTGGTGGCGGCACCTCCTATTCCATGCTGCGCACACTGGATGAGGGCTATAAAGTGGGCCAGTTGCGGGGGGGCGGGGCCGATCCGCTGCTCAGTTTTTACATGGCAACCCGGGGCAATGCCGCCGCCCTGTCCCTCGATGACCGGATCGGCTCGATCGGGCCGGGGCTTGATGCGGACCTGATCGTTTTGAACGCCGGGGCAACGCCGGCCTCGGCTCTTCGCCTTGAAACCGTTAAAACCCTGGCCGAAGAGCTGTTTTTGCTGCAAACACTTGGCGATGACCGAATGGTGGCCGAGACCTATATTGCGGGTGAACCGGCCAAATCACGCCTGAGAAACTAGCTGTTTAATCAAGATTTTCGTGAGGCCAGCACGGCGTCGCGAGGGGAGAGACCAGAGAATGCAAATGATCGACCGCGCCGGCCTGAAAGTGGCCAAATGCCTTGCCGATTTTATCGAACAGGAGGCGTTGGCCGGCCTGCCGGTCACCAAAGGGGCGTTCTGGGAGGGGCTGGCCGGTCTGGTGGCAAGGTTTGGTGAACCCAACAGGCAACTTCTGGCAACCCGCGAGCATTTGCAGACCCAGATCGATGCCTGGCATCGTGCCAACGGGCCGGTGAGCGCCGACCCGGCAGCCTACGAGCTGTTTTTGCGTGACATTGGCTATCTGGTGGATGAACCGGCGAATTTCAGCATTGATCCGGGCGAGATGGACCCCGAAATAACCACCATATGCGGGCCGCAGCTTGTGGTGCCGGTGTCCAATGCCCGCTATGCGCTTAATGCGGCCAACGCACGATGGGGCAGCCTGTATGACGCGCTTTATGGCACCGATGCCATCAATCAGGCAGGGGAACTGGCGCCGGGGACGCGCTATAATGCCGACCGTGGCAAGGCGGTATTTGACCGGGCGGCGGCGTTTTTGGATGAGGCGTTCCCGCTGGCCGGGGCCAGCCACCGGGACGTGGTTTCTTACTCGGTGGACGCATCGGGTGGTCGTGCTGCATTAAAAATTAAAATCGGTAACGGGCCGGTGGAGCTGGCCGAGCCGGGCGCGTTCGTTGGCTATCGCCTGGCGGGCGGGGGGCAGATTATCGTGCTGCGGCACCATGATTTGCACGCGGAACTGCATATTGACCGGGACCACCGGGTGGGCCGTGATCATCGGGCGGGTCTGGCTGATCTGGTTCTTGAAAGCGCCATTTCGACCATTCAGGACTGTGAGGATTCGGTGGCGGCGGTGGATGGACCCGACAAAGTGCTGGTATATCGCAACTGGCTGGGCCTGATGACCGGCGCGCTTGAAACCCGCTTTGAAAAGGGCGGCAAAACCATTTCCCGCAAGCTGGCCGGAGACCGCGCCTACACGGCGCCAAAGGGCGGCCCGCTGACCCTTAAAGGTCGTGCCCTGCTGCTGGTGCGCAATGTGGGGCACCTCATGACCACCGACGCGGTGCTCGACGCCGGCGGCGCGCCCATAGGCGAGGGAATTCTGGATGGCGCCGTCACCGCCCTCTGCGCCCTGCATGATCGAACGGGGGCGCGAAATTCCACCGTGGGCGCGATCTATGTGGTCAAACCCAAAATGCACGGACCGGATGAAGTGCAGTTCACCTGCGATCTGTTTGGCGCCATCGAAGAGGTGCTGGGGCTGGCCCGGCACACGATCAAGATCGGGATCATGGACGAGGAACGGCGGACGTCGGCCAATCTGAAGGCGTGTATTTTTGCCGCCCGCCACCGGGTGTTTTTCGTCAATACCGGCTTTCTGGACCGGACCGGGGATGAAATACACACCTCGATCGGGGCCGGGCCGGTATTGCCCAAGGACGAAATCAAGTCGGCGCCGTGGATTTCAGCCTATGAGGACCGAAACGTGCTCATCGGGCTTTTGTGCGGATTGTCGGGAAAAGCGCAGATCGGCAAAGGCATGTGGGCCCGGCCCGATGACATGGATGCGATGCTGGCCGCCAAGGGCGCCCATCCGGATGCCGGGGCCAACTGTGCCTGGGTGCCCTCGCCCACCGCCGCCACCCTGCACGCCATGCACTATCACGAAACAGATGTGTTTTCGGCCCAGAGACGGCGGCACAACGAGGCCAGCCCACCGCTTGAGGCCCTGTTTTCCATGCCGGTTCTGGATGGGGACCGGCTTGACGAAGGGCAAATTAACCGGGAACTGGATAATAACGCCCAGGGCATCCTTGGCTATGTGGTGCGATGGATCGATTTCGGGGTCGGGTGTTCTAAGGTGCCGGACATCAATGACGTGGGGTTGATGGAGGACCGGGCAACCCTACGCATCTCTTCACAGCACATCGCCAACTGGCTGGCCCATGGGGTGGTGACCGAAGAACAGGTGCGGGCCTGTTTTGAGCGCATGGCCGGGGTTGTGGACACCCAAAACCGCAACGATCCGGCGTACAAACCCATGGCTGAAAACTTTGAAACCTCAATTGCCTTTCAGGCGGCGTTGCGGCTGGCACTGGAAGGGGCGGCACAGCCCTCGGGTTATACCGAGCCGATCCTGCACGCCATGCGCCAACAGGCAAAAGCGGCGCAAGCGGTTGGGTAGTTCAGGGTCGCCGGCGCGTCAGTCTGGAATTTTTGTTCCGGTTTCATCAAAGCCGGCATTTTCGAGGGCGGCAAGCGCTTTTGTCCGTCCGGAGCTGGCCGGATCGGGGTCTATCGTACAATGGTGAGCGGCAAGGGTCTCGATCACTTCATGGGGCAACCGGTTCTGGTGGGCGCCGGCCAGACACAGGGCCCGGTACCAACCAAATGGCCGAACGCCATTTTCTACCGTTCTCTTGCCGATGTAGGTTGTGACCGCCCGCTCTACACCATTGAAGATAACGGGAAACTCATCCTCCCGCCGGTATGAGTTTGGCCAATCCTCGGCCCGGTCGAGGGCGGCACGTTCAGTGGCGGCAATTTCAAACAAGACGCCATGGGCAGTGTTCCCGTCGGCTGGAACCAGCGTGGCCTTGGCGGACGCATCACCGCCTTTTTGTGTAAAGGCGAGCTGCCAACCGGCGGCCTTTGCCATGCCCAGGGACGTGGCGGAGGGGCAGCGGGCCCTCAAACGCTGGGTGAGCATATTGGAGCCATACGCGAAATAGAGGAATGTGTCGGGCATCGAATTATTCCTTGTGGACAAAATCAAACGCATCCACGTCAAACAGGCCGCGGTCGGTCATTTTAAGGTGGGGGATGACCGGGAGAGCCAGAAACGCCACCTGCAAAAACGGTTCGGGCAGGGTACATCCCAGGGCCCGGGCCGCATCGCGCAACACGGCGAGTTTGGCCGCCACCTGCTCAAAAGGTTTCATACTCATCAATCCGGCCAGAGGCAGTGCCATTTCGGCAATCACCTTGCCGCCGGTGGCCACAGCGAACCCGCCACCGAGTTCCACCAGCCGGTTTACCGCCAAAGCCATATCGGCGTCATTGACCCCGACCACGGTAATATTGTGGCTGTCATGGCCCACCGATGAGGCAATGGCGCCGTGCTGAAGGCCAAAGCCTTTAACGAACCCGCGCCCGATGTTGCCGTTGGTGCCGTGGCGCTCAATCACGGTTACTTTAACCACATCCTGGGTAATATCGGCGATTACTCCGTTTTCAGTTAATTCTAAAATTGCCTCGGCCCGATAGGTCAAAATCAGGCCGGCCCGAACCTCCATAACCGGCACATTATTGCGCCCCGTTATCGCTGTGACGTGAAAATCGCCCGCCTCAATGGCGCGGGAGCGAACCGACCCCAGGCCCACCGGCTCCACCCCCGGCCGGGTGGCAAACAGGGGCGGGTCAACCAGACGTCCCGCCGATATGACATTTGAAACCGTGCACCGCTCAAGATCATCAAGCAACACCATGTCGGCCCGCCAGCCCGGCGCTACCAGCCCCCGGTCGGCCAGCCCGAAAATTCGCGCCGCCGAGATCGAGGCGGCCCGGTAGACATGATGAAGCGGGCAGCCCGAAGCGATCAGGCGTTCGATCATTGAATCCAGGTGCCCTTCCTCGACGATATCCAGGGGATTGCGATCATCGGTGCACAGGGCCATGAACGAAGAGGTGTTTTCGTCGAGCAATTCCGCCAGGGCATCAAGATCCTTGGAAACTGACCCTTCGCGGATCAGGATGGCCATGCCCTTGGCCAGTTTCTCGCGCCCTTCAGCGGCGGTGGTAGCCTCATGATCGGTGCGAATGCCGGCAGCCAGATAGCCGTTTAACGCCTTGCCGCGCAAAAGCGGGGCGTGGCCGTCAATGTGGTGGCCCTGAAACGCTTCGAGCTTGGCCATTACCGATGGATCGGTGGCGAGCACGCCGGGGAAATTCATGAATTCGGCCAGCCCGATGACCTTGGGGTGGGCCCGGAACGGTTCGAGATCGGCGATTTCAAGGCGAGCGCCGGAGGTCTCGAAATTCGTCGAGGGGACGCAGGACGACAAATTCACGCGAATATCCATGATTGTGCTTTGAGCACATTCAAGGAAATAGCTGATCCCCGGGCCGCCGAGCACATTGGCAATTTCATGGGGGTCGCAGATCGCTGTTGTTACCCCATGGGGCAGAACGCACCGGTCAAACTCATACGGGGTAACCAGAGAGCTTTCGATGTGCAAATGAGTGTCGATAAAGCCGGGCACCACAAATCGCCCCGCTCCGTCAATAACCCGGCGGCCTGTATACTGGCCGTGGGTGCCGACAATCCGGTCACCGACCACGGCGATGTCGGTGGGGGTGACGGTGCCGGTGATCACGTCAAGCAATCGAACGTTTTTGATCACCAGATCGGCGGGAATTTCACCGGCCCCGGCCCGGATCATACGGGCCAGCAGACCGGGTTGGGCCGTTTGTGTTTTTGTCAAAACTGCCGCTCCTTCGTGCCCCGGACCAAATCGGCCACGATTGGCGCCTTCGGGCGCAAGGTCAAGCCAAATTCGTCGGCTGATGGTCAACCTGACCGGGCTGGCCGCCAATATGTCCGGTGGCGGCGGAGCCGGTGCCCACGGCCAGCGCCAGGCATTTCTCCAGGTCGTTTCCCCCAAGCCACTCGGCAACAAACCGGGCCAGAAACGCATCGCCCGCACCGGTTGTATCCAGCGGTTTGATGGCCGGCGCCGGAATTGAAAAACGGGCACCTTCGGCGGTGGCCAGCATCGCCCCCGCCGCGCCACGCTTGAGCACGACGATTTCCGCGTACCGGCAGAGGACGGTGAGTTGCTCGTCCAGATCATGGGTGCCGGTGAGCATTGCGGCCTCTTCGGCATTGGGAAACAACAGCCGTGCCCCGGCAATGGCCTCAAGAAACGGCGCGCCGCCCATTTCAGCGAGAAACGAGGTAGACGCGGGATCAACAGCAAAGGGTATGCCGGCCCGGCGGGCGTGGGCAATCACTTCAAGCAGCACTTCGCGGGGTCCGGATTCAAACAGCGAGTAACCCGAGACCACCAACAATGCGCAATCACGTAGCAGGCTTTTGGGCACATCTTTGGGGCAAAGGCCGAGGTTGGCCCCCCGATCGGTGAGAAAACTGCGCTCGCCCTGTCCATCCACCAGGGTAACCAGTGTGCCGGTGGGCCGTTCATCGTCGCCGGCCAGCGCCGGAGACACCCCGGCCCGGGAGAAGTGGGTCCAGTAATGGACCAGATCAGCAGAGGCAACGCGTCCGGCAAAGGTCACCGGCACGGCAAAAAATCCAAGCCAGGTGGCCTGATTGGCCCCCGCGCCCCCCGGACACAACCGGATGGTCGCCCGGCGGTCCGAGCCGCGCACTACCGGTCCGTGGGGGACGGCAATTATGTCCTGCATGACATCGCCGACCACCACAACGTGGCCCTTTGTTTTGCGCTTTTGCGAGACGTCTTCCATGGATTTCAGCCTCTGGCCCGACACAGGGCGCCGGCGATGCGGGCGGCAACCAATGCGTTGTTGCGTATCAGCGCGATATTGGTGCGCAGGCTATCGCCACCGCTCATTTCGGCAATGGTTTCAAGCATGAAGGGGGTAAACTGTTTTCCGGTTACGCCGGCCGATGCCGCCGCCTCGATCCCCTTGCTGATGATCGCTTCGATTTTTTCCGCGTCCTGTGCGTCATCCTCGGGTACCGGGTTGCCGATCAAAATACCGTTGGTCATGCCAAGGCGGGCCTGGGCTATGATCAGGGCGGCGATTTCTTCGGGGCTGTCAAAACGGTAATCAACCATGTGTCCGCTGTCGGGGGTGAAAAAAGCGGGAAACCGGTCGGTGCCATAGCCGATGACAGGCACGCCATGGGTTTCAAGAACTTCCAGGGTTTTGCCGATATCGAGGATGGATTTGGCGCCGGCGCACACCACAGCCACGGGGGTATGTGCCAGTTCCATGAGATCGGCGGAGATGTCAAAACTGTGCTCGCCGCCGCGGTGAACGCCGCCAATGCCGCCGGTGGCAAACACCGATATTTTAGCCAAAGCGGCGATTTGCATGGTGGTGGCCACCGTGGTGCCGGCGCTTTTGCCCAGCACCATCAGGGCGGCGATGTCGCGCCTTGAAGCCTTGGCACTTTTCTGGCCCGCCGCTGCCAGCCTTTCGAGCGCCTGCCCGCTCACGCCGACACCTGGCACACCATCCACTATGGCGATGGTGGCGGGTGTGGCGCCGGCGTCCCGGATCACCTGTTCAACGCCGAGGGCGGTTTCCAGATTGTGGGGGTAGGCCATGCCGTGGGTGATAATTGTGGATTCAAGGGCAACCACAGGATGGTTGCGGGCCAGCGCATCGGCCACTTCATCGCTGATGTTGACTACATTCTGTGGCATTTCAAGTCGTTCCATTTTTTTCGCCGGCTGACAACAATACCCAAGTACATGACCTAAACCGCTTGCGCCGCGCCGTCGAGGCCGCTATGGGTCGCCGCGTCCGGGGCCGGTGAGCGGTTTCGGGCGACGTTCTCAGGGCGGGGTGTAATTCCCCACCGGCGGTATGGGGCAATTCGCGCCCCGAGCCCGCGAGCGCCGGACTTTTGTGGACAGGTATTTCACATAAGTCCGGGTCAGCAGATTCGGTGAGATGCCGAAGCCGACGGTCATAGTCCGGATGAGAGAGAGCGGGATTATTGATACGACAGGTGCCGGTTTGCCGGCCTGTTCGGCGTTGTTGCCAGTAAGGCACAATTGCCGGGTGTCGTTCGATCCCTTTTCGACCCTGAGGCCACTGGGTTGAGTTTGAAAGGATCGAACAATGAACCAAAGTGCCTCAAAAATTTCCCTTCCCGCGCCTGTAACCGGCGCTCTTTTCATGATCTCTGCGGGGATCGCCTTTGCCGGCGTCAACGCGGCCAATCAGTTCTCCCAACAGTTCAACGGCGTTACGTCCACCGCCGTGGCTTTTTATCAATATCTGTTTGCGCTGATTTTTTCCCTGCCATGGATCTGGCGCTACGGGCGAAAAGCGCTGGCCAGCAAACATCTAGGCTGGCATCTGATCCGGGTGGCACTTGCCGCCGGCGGGGTGCAGGCTTTTGTGTTCTCGTTCTCGGTACTGCCGATCCCGCAAATAATTGCTCTGGTGATGGTCTCGCCGTTTTTCGTGGTGGCCGGTGCGGGCCTGTTTCTGGGCGAACGGATCACCCTGGCCCGGGTGGGTGCAACCATCGTGGCATTTGTGGGGGCGATGGTCATTCTCGAACCGTGGTCGGCGAGCTTTTCGGCCATGGCGCTGCTGCCGATACTGGCGGCATTTTTATGGGCCGGCTCTTCACTGATTACCAAGTTCTTAACCCGGGACGAAAAACCGGAAACCATTACGGTTTATCTCCTGTTGCTGCTCACCCCGATCAATTTCGTGTTTTACGGGGCCTCGGGGTTTGCAGTGCCCGCCGGTTCGGCGTTTTATCTGCTGGTGGGGCTGGGGGTGTTAACGGCGGCGGCCAATTATTTTCTGACCCGAGCCTATGCAGCGGCGGATGCGACATTCCTGCAGCCGTTCGATGATCTTAAACTGCCGGTCAACACGCTGGCGTCGTGGATTGTATTTTCCTATGCGCCAACGGGTAATTTCTGGCCCGGAGCAGCGATCATTCTGGCGGCATCGCTGTTTATCGCCTGGAACGAACGGGCGGGCAGAAAACCGGTGCCGGCGTAATTCGGGGGTGGGCCCCGCGTTCAGATGCGCTTGAATTCAAACGACTGGCACAGGACCAGCCGGCACCCGACCAGACGCATCCGGGCGTTGTCTACCAATTCGATCCTGCCGCTGGTGCGCTCGCCGTAAACATTTACGGTGCCGCGCCAGCGGTTGGCGCCAACCGCCCTCGCCCGGCGGATCACATAGGCGTTGAGATAGGCCATATTTTCGGCGGTGCGCATATCCTTGCGCAACCAGACCAGCCGGGCGCACAGCTCGGTCCCGTCGCCGCACAGGGTTACGGTAAACCGGGATTCCCCATTGGCCGACGCCCAGGAACCGGTGGGCGAAATGGCATGGTTCGACGCCGAGGCAGAGCTGGCGGAAACGAGCAATATCAAAGCTGCAAGTACTAATCTGATCATCATATCCGATGCCCTAAAGTCCAATTCGGGCATCAATAGGATTGGCCGGTGAACGCAGGCTGAACAGGGTGTTAAGGTCAAAAAAGATACGAGAAGGGTTAACGCATGTAGCGGGGGGCAAACCGCATTTTTGGGGCAGTATCGAGCACCAGATGGCGGTTCATGACCCGATAAATCCGGCCGAAAACAAAGAATATTATTAATGTGAAAAACAGAAAATAGGCCCCGGCAACGGAGAAATACAAGAACACATTATAGGTTCGCTCAAACAATTCCCCCGCTTTGTTCATGAGATCTTTTTGCTGGTTGATCACCGGCAGGGTGAAATATATCAGCGCCGTGGCATGGAACAGGAACACCACCTCATTGGTATAGGCGGGCCAGGCGAGGCGGATCATGTTCGGCCAGATCACCGAGCGGAACAGGCGCCACCTGGACATGCCATAGGCCCGGGCGGCCTCGATTTCTGATTTGGGTACGTTTTTTAAGGCCCCGTAAAAAATCTCTGCCCCATAAGCGGCTGTGCTCAGGGTCAAAACCAGGGGCCCGAGAAACAGCGGGTGCAGAACCAGCCACGAAATACCCAAGGGTTTCCATACGCTCAAATTGAGCGAAAGCATGATCGAATAAAACATGAACAGCTGAATAAACAGGGGCGAACCGCGAAACGCGTAAACAAAGGCCCCGGCCAGTTTTGAGCCGATGGGATGGTTGGACGCACGGGCCAGCGCCAGCCCCACCGCGAGGATAAAACCCACCGGGATCGAGGCAAAGGCGAAATAGAGATTAAACAGCGACGGCACCGCCAAAACGGCGAAGGCGCTAACGATGGAATTGTTGAGCAACCCCTCCATGATCAGGTCGCCACCCGCTCATCGATCATGCCGTGGCCGGCTTTTTTGCGCAAATAGGCAAACCCGCGCTCGGAGGCCATGGTGGCCAGAATGTACAGAATAAACAGCACCAGATAATAGCGCCAGCGCCAGTCAGGATGGACAAGCCCGACCCGGGCCATGAAATTTGGCGCCCCCAGCCGGTCGGCCCACTGCACGATGTCGGCAATTTGCAACAGGGACAAAAGCGAGGTGGCCTTTAGCAGCAACATCCAGACATTGGACAGGCCGGGCAGGGCATAAATCCACATTTGCCGAACATGCACCCGCCACATGACCTGGCCGGCGCTCATGCCATAGGCCCGGGCCGCTTCAAGCTGACCGCGGGGCACCGCGTTCATGGCGCCATGAATGACATTGGAGGCAAAGGCGCCATATACGATCCCTAAGGAAACGCCGGCCATGATCATACTTTGTGAAGAGGTTAGAAACCAATTGGCCTCAGGGCACGGCGGCCAGCGGGCGCCGGCCAGCGCCTCGGGGGAGCACACCGCCCGGGACCAGAACCATTCCACCGCCTGTTCAAAGGCGAGAGGGAAAAACAGAAAAAACAACACATCGGGCACACCGCGCACGATGTTGGCATAACCGGCAGCCACCCACCTGACCGGGGCCAGACGGGCCCGGCGCAGGGTGGCGGCGCCGAGCCCGAGAAACAGAGCAACCGCCGCCCCCAGAATTGCGGCGCCAACGGTAAATCGCAGGGACAGATACCAGGCCAGGTGCTTGCCGTTGGTGATATATTCCAGGGCAAAGACGGGGTCGAAATTCGAAAGGTTCGAGAACCATTCAGGCATGGATTTTCATCGAACCTTGCGCGATGCGGGGAATGGTACAGGCAGGG
>JAADFY010000250.1 GCA_013152625.1 Alphaproteobacteria bacterium | reverse complement strand
AAATATAGAATCCGAGACGGTTACCGAGGCGGCTGTGCGCGAGGTGTTCGAGTTTGTCGAGGGGGACTGCGATCTTGAAATTCGGCCCGTAAGCACCGGGGAGGGTGTTACAGGTGTGGGGGATGGGCCAACCGACCCCGAACCGTCTGATGAGGCGGGGCCAAGTTTTGCCGATCTGGCCGAAGAATTTGCCCCGCCGGAACCGGCGAGCCCGGCGCTTGCCGAGCAGCAACAATCCGTAGGCACCGGCAAACCGGGAGCCACAGCCCCCCGGGAAGAAAAAAGCCGTCCGGGGCCGCAATCCATCCGGGTCGATCTGGAAAAGGTCGACCGGGTGGTCAATATGGTTGGAGAACTGGTTATTACCCAATCCATGCTGTCCCAGCAGATGGACGATGATTTGCGGGAAAAATATCAAGAGCTGATCCGCGGGCTCGAAGTGCTCGAACAGACCACCCGGGGATTGCAGGATTCAGTGATGGCTATCCGGGCCCAGCCGGTTAAATCGGTGTTTTCACGCCTGCCGCGCCTGATGCGCGAGCTGGCCACCAAAACGGGCAAGAAAATCCGCCTCGAAATGGTGGGCGAACATACCGAAATCGACAAGACCGTAATTGAACAACTCTCCGATCCTTTAACCCACATGATCCGCAATTCCGCCGATCATGGTATCGAGATGCCGGAAATCCGCCTTGCGGCAGGCAAATCGGAAACCGGGACCATCCGCCTGTCCGCAGAGCAATCGGGGGGCTCTATCCTGATCGCGGTGGAGGATGACGGGGCGGGGATCAACCGCGAACGGGTGCTGGAAACCGCACGGGAGCGCGGGGTTATTGCCCCCGATCAGCAACTTTCCGAAGAGCAGATCGACAATCTGGTTTTTGCCCCCGGGTTTTCCACCGCCAGTTCGGTTTCGGACATTTCGGGACGCGGGGTGGGCATGGATGTTGTCTTATCCAACATCAAGAAGATCGGCGGCACGGTGCATGTGCGCTCGCGACCCGGGCAAGGCACCCGCATGACCTTAAGGTTGCCGCTGACCCTGGCCGTGCTCGATGTGATGCTGGTCAAGGTTGCCCAGTGCCATTACGTCATTCCCCTTTCCTCCATTGTCGAAACCATTCAGTGCGCGCGTTCCGATTTCGGGGAAGTGCCCAGCGGCGCCCGCGTCATGCAGGTGCGGGGAGAATATGTGCAGGTGGTGGATTTGGCCGAGCGGTTCGCCATGACTTCGGATGTGGAAGAGGGGCGCAGATTTGTGGTCCTTTGCGAAGCGGAAGGGTCGGTCAAGGTGGCCCTGATCGTCGATGATATTGTTGGTCAGCAGCAAGTGGTGATCAAAAGCCTTGAAGAAAACTACCAGCGCATCGAGGGGATCGCCGGCGGCACCATTCTGGGTGATGGCTCGGTGGCGTTGATCGTCGATGTCCAGGGGATAAAATCGACCACCGGCGAACAAAAAGCGGCCTGAGAACAGGTCGGAACACATAAAAAAAAAGGGCCATGCGAAATGAGCATGCTTGAAATGAGCAACGATATGGGCGGCGCCGGGGAAGCGGAGGGTGCACCCTCGCTGCAACTGATCGCCTTTACCATCGACGAACAGGTTTATGGGGTCGAAATCACCACGGTGCGGGAAATTCGCGCCTGGAGCGGGGCAACGCCGTTGCCCAATTCGCGCGATTATGTGCGCGGCGTGATCAATTTGCGCGGGACAATCGTGCCGATTTTTGATTTGCGGGCCCGGTTTGGCGCCGGTGTGACCGAGGCGACAAAAACCCATGTGGTGGTTGTGCTGTCGGTGGGCGAAAAATGGGTGGGCATTCTGGTGGATGCCGTGTCCGACATTCTTACGGTTCTGGAAAAGGACATCCATCCGGTGCCCGAAGGCGAAAGCATGGACGCGGAACTGTTGAACGGGATTATTACCCATGAAAGCCGGATGGTGGGGCTGATCGATCTCGAAGCCGTTGTCGGCAAGGCCGCCCAGGAGGGTTAGGCGCAACTAAAACAGCTCGATATCCGGCGGGGCCGAGCCCTTGCCAGGTGCATTTGTCGGGCGCAACTCCTCCAGAACCTGGGTGCTCCAGGGGTCGCAGGCCGGACGGCTTTTTTCGGGTTTCTCCCCGGAACCGGTGTGCCCCTGACAGGCGCCGCCATTTTCAGCCTGCTGAATAATCGTTTTGGCCGCGGCAATCAGCCCCCGGGAGCGCTGCTCGATACGATCCTGCATCTGCATGGCCATGATCATGGTTTTGATCGCCGGGTTTTTCGCCGCTTCGATGGGTGTCATGTCGGCTAGCAGCATGGCCAGACCATCATTGAGCTCGGCCACCATTTCGCCGCTTAAACGCACGGTCTCATCGAGTTCCATGGCCAGTTTGTTCAGGTTCATTCATGCCTCCCGGTCACATGAAGGCGAACGATAACCGGCAGGTTTTAATTCCTTTTGTCCAATCGGGGGATCAAACATGCGGAAACTGCCATTCATGAGCAAATGGTTAGCGATTGGCTAAGAGTTATTCCGCAATGATTGCGCCTGATTTGCAACAAAACAGGTATGCCGGCATTGGGACAAACTGGTTCAGCACGGGCGCCGTTCGGCGGCCCGCCGATAAATGTGCATCAAGGGGATTGCCCGGTCACCGGCGATCCGGCGGTCACCTATTCCACGGTGCTCGGCTCGTGCATTGCCGCGTGTGTTCGCGACCGTAAAAAGCTGGTGGGGGGCATGAACCATTTCCTTTTGGCCGCCCAGTCTGAAAGCTCGAAAGACAAGTTCGGCGAAAGCGCCCGCTATGGTGCTTTTGCCATGGAACAGTTGATCAATATGGTGCTTGGCCAAGGCAGCGGCGACAGGGGCAACCTTGAAATCAAGGTGTTTGGCGGCGGCAATATCAACGCCGGGATCACCAATGTGGGATCAGCCAACGCCGATTTCGTGCGCGAATTCCTGATGGCCGAGGGCTACAGGAACTTCTCCCAGGATCTTGGAGGCCGATTTGCCCGCCGGGTGGTTTATCAGCCCTTTTCGGGTCGGGCGTTCGTCAAACGTCTGGACAGCTCGGGGAACGAAAATCTGGCCCGGGAAGAAATCGCTCTGGCCGGCCGCTCCAGCCAGCGGGCCGCCACTGACGATATCGAGCTTTTCTAAGAACAATTCCGCACCCCATCGCCGGCCGGGCCCACAAGTTTACCCAATGTAAGGGACCGGTACCGCATTACTACGCAGCTTTGCCAAAGGACAATCAGACCGGCAACTGCCAAGGGGAGCGAAAGCGTTGAGCGCGGGCGACATCAAATTATCGAACACAGAATTCGAGGCCATCAAGGCCAAGGTCTATCAACTGGCCGGCATTTCGCTTTCCGATGCGAAACGCACCCTGGTGATGTCGCGGCTTGCCAAAATCGTTCATGGCATGGGTCTGGCGAGTTTTTCCGCCTATGTGGAATTTCTCAACCGCAAGGCCGACCCCGCCCATGTGCAGGAATTTGTCAACGCCCTGACCACCAACCTTACCCGGTTTTACAGAGAAGAACATCATTTCGATCATTTGCTGGCTCATGTGGGCGAACTGATCAAGGCGCCGCCCCGGGTGAGCACCGGCGGGCGGCCCCGGCTGCGATTGTGGTCGGCGGGCTGTTCCACCGGCCAGGAGCCCTATACCATGGCGCTGGCCCTCATAAACGCCTATCCGGCGCTCAAGCGCTGGGACGTTCGCATACTGGCCACGGACATTGACACAAAAGTGGTCGAAACGGCGGCGGCGGGAATATACAAAAGCACGGATCTGGCGGGGCTTTCCGGGAAGCGGTGTGCCTATTTCGATCACGGGCCAAACGGCGCAGTGGCCATTCCGGGGGCGGTGAGATCCCTGGTGACCTTCAAGACGCTTAATCTGATGGGACAATGGCCCTTCAAGGGGCCATTCGATGCTGTTTTTTGCCGCAACGTGGCTATTTATTTCGACAAGCCGACCCAGACCCGCATGTTTACCCGGATGGCGGAGTTTTTAGCCCCGGACGGTTTTTTGTATATCGGGCACTCGGAAAATCTGGGCGGCTGCGATGGACAATTCAAGCTGGTGGACAAGACCACCTACCGATTGACCCCACATGATCAAATAAAGGCGGTAGCATGAGCATTCGCGTTTTAATCGTCGATGACAGCGCCCTGATCCGGGGCATACTGGCCAAAATTCTGCCCGCCGACGGGGATATTGAAGTGGTGGGCGCCGCCGAGGACCCCATTGTTGCGCGGGAAATGATCAAAACCCACAGTCCCGACGTGCTTACCCTTGATATTGAAATGCCCAACATGAACGGGCTGGAGTTTCTTGACCGGATCATGCGATTGCGGCCCATGCCGGTGGTCATGGTCTCAACGCTTACCCACAAGGGCGCCCGGGAGACCTTGCTGGCACTGGAACTGGGGGCCGTGGATTTTGTCGCCAAACCGGCCCGGGATTTTGCCGGTGCCGCTGACCGGTTTGCCATTGATTTGCGCACGAAAGTGCGGGCCGCCGCCGCCAGCAGTGTAAAGGCGCGTCTGCCGCGTCCGGGCGCACAACCCCGTGCTCCGGCTGCCATGTCCGGCGCTCTTGCCGGCGCTCTTGCCGCCGAGGCGCTTATTGCCATCGGCGCATCAACCGGGGGTGTCGAAGCGGTCAAGATCGTGCTCGAAATGATGCCGGCCAACTGCCCCCCCATCGTGATCGCCCAGCATATGCCCAAAGGGTTTACCGAACGCTTCGCCCAGCGACTGAACGAGGTAACGCCCCTAAGTGTACATGAGGCAAAAGACCGGATGCCGCTTCTGCCCGGGCATGCCTATGTGGCACCGGGCGACTTGCAATTGCGGGTGGAAAAAAGCTCCGGTCAACTTAAATGCCGCACCGGCGATGATCCGCCTGTTTCCGGTCATCGCCCCTCGGTGGATGTTCTGTTCGGCTCGGTTGCGGAGCAACTGGGCCACAAGGCCGCAGGGGCAATCCTGACGGGAATGGGGCGCGATGGTGCAGAGGGCTTGAAAAAAATGCGGGACGCCGGGGCCTATACGGTGGGCCAGTCCAAATCATCGTCTCTTATTTACGGCATGCCCAAAGCGGCGTTCGAGGCTGGCGCGGTCATCGATCAGGTGCCTGTTGAGGGTGTTGCCAGTAAACTCATCGAGGCGCTTGGAACCCGGCGCAATGCGGCCTGAACGTTAAAAAAATAGTCAGGGATTGTCCGTAAAATCTCCCCCGAACGTAAAATTTTCCACCCTTTCGACCACAACAGCAAGAAGGCTTCACAACAATGCCCAAGGCGAGCGCAATCAAGGTGATGATTGTTGACGATCAGCAATCCATGCGCGGAATTTGCAAATTCATTCTCAACCAGCTCGGATTCAAGGAAATCGTCGAGGCCAAGAGCGGTCGAGATGCGCTCATGAAGCTGGAAAAATCGGGGGTCAATCTGATTATCTCCGACTGGAACATGGATGACATTGACGGGCTGACGTTGCTCAAGGTGATCCGCAAACATCCGCGCACCGCCAAAATGCCGTTCATCATGGCCACCGGACGCGGCGACAAGGAGCAGGTCAAGGAGGCCATTTCCTGCGGCGTCAACAATTATGTCATCAAGCCCTTTGACGCGGACACCATGCGCAAGAAAATCGAGGCGGTCATCGGCGCTTTGGCGTAAGCGAACCGGCCAAGGGCCCGGAACAGGCCGTAAATAGCGCCCCCATGGCCCGCCCCCATTGACTCGGAGGGGGCAAATTGCCCACATATTGCTCCCAACAGGGATATTCATCGTGCCGGGGCACATCGATTGTCAAACGACACGATCATTGACGTTAAATCGGTATCCAAGGAATTTGGCGGGCTTCGGGCCGTCAGCGATTGTTCCCTGAGTGTAAAACGGGGGTCGATCACCGGCCTGATCGGACCGAACGGGGCGGGAAAAACCACCCTGTTCAACCTGGTGGCCGGGGCGCTGGTGCCGGATAGCGGCGAGATCATTTTTGGCGGTGAGGATATCGCCGGGCTTAGGCCCCATGCCCTGTTTGCGAAAGGTATTTTGCGCACCTTTCAGATCGCCCATGAATTCTCCCATATGACGGCGCTGGAAAACCTCATGGTGGTGCCTTCGGGGCAACCGGGGGAAAATCTGGCGACCAACTGGTTCCGGCCCGGGGCCGTGGCCGGTATCGAGCACGATGTGCGCATCAAGGCGCTGGATGTGATCGAATTCCTCAAGCTGGGCCATGTGCGTGACGAACTGGCGGGCAACCTGTCGGGGGGGCAGAAAAAACTGCTCGAACTGGGCCGTACCATGATGGTGGACGCTTCCCTGGTGCTGCTTGACGAGGTGGCGGCGGGGGTCAACCGGACACTGTTAAAAGATCTTGCCGCCAATATCGTGCGCATGAACAAGGAACTGGGCTACACTTTTTTTGTCATCGAACACGACATGGATCTGATCGGAGAACTGTGTGATCCGGTGATCGTCATGGCAGAAGGCGCGGTGATTGCCGAGGGGACCATGGACGAAATCCGGGCCAACCCGGCTATTGTCGAGGCCTATTTCGGCACCCCGGTGGAGGTGGGGTAATGGCGCTGCTGGACGTGAAGGGGGTGCATGCGGGCTATGGGGGGGCGCCGGTGCTCAACGGGGTCGATATCGCGATAGACGCGGGGGATATCGGTGTGATCGTCGGACCCAACGGAGCGGGGAAATCAACGACCTTGAAGGCCATTTTCGGTCTGTTAAAAGTCAGTGCCGGTGAGATCCTGCTTGACGGTACCGACATCGCCAATTCCGAGCCGGACCGGCTGGTGCCCATGGGATTAAGCTTCGTGCCCCAGGAATTCAATGTGTTTACCTCCATGAGCGTGAACGAGAATTTCGAAATGGGGGCTTATATCCGCCGGGATGATTTTTCGGGCCTGCTGGTCTCCATTTACGACATGTTTCCCGACCTCAAAGCGAAACGAAATCAAAAAGCGGGCGAATTGTCCGGCGGGCAGCGTCAGATGGTGGCCATGGGGCGGGCCTTGATGTGCGGGCCGAAAATCCTGATGCTGGACGAGCCGTCCGCCGGATTAAGCCCGCGATACATGAGCGAAATTTTCGGGCAGGTAACAAAAATAGCCCAAAGCGGTGTCGCCGTGCTTATGGTGGAGCAAAACGCCCGCCAGGCATTGGGGCTGGCCTCAAAAGGGTTCGTTCTGGCGGGGGGAAAAAACCGGTTTACCGGCACCGGCCAGGAACTGCTCGATGACCCTGAAGTCGCCAAAAGCTTTCTGGGAGGGTGAGGAAGGGCCATGAATGAACTGGTGTTTTTCATCAACAAGGTGCTCATATCCGGCACGGTGCTGGGGTCCGTTTATGCCCTGGGAGCGGTGGGAATTACCCTGATATTCGGCATTTTGCGCTTTGCCCACTTTGCCCATGGGGATTTAATGACCCTTGGCGCTTTCGTATCGTTTATTCTTGCTTCCATTGCCACCTCACTTGGCATTCAGACATTCTGGCCGAACGGGTTCATCATTTTGCCGTTTGCCATGGTGATCACCGCCGGGCTGGCTCTGGGCATCGATCGCGGGTTCTACCAGCCGTTGCGGGCGCGGGGGGTCAAACCGGTCACCCTGCTGATTGCCTCCATCGGGGTGACGCTGATGATTCAGGGGCTGATCCGGCTGTTTGCCGGGGTGCGCACCCGCAGTTTTTTTGAAGAAGTGCCCAAGGAACTGTTTCGCCTCGATATGTCGGTTATCGGCGCCAGCCGGCCACTGGTCATTTCCGAACCGCAGATCCTTCTTGTCGCATCGACGCTGGCGGCGGTGATTGCCCTGCACCTGTTCCTGACCCGCTCGCGGCTGGGCAAGGGCATGCGCGCCATGGCTGACAATGCCGATCTGGCCCGGGTGTCCGGGATCAACACCCGTCATGTCATTCGCGCCACCTGGGTGATTGCGGGGGCGCTGGCCAGTCTGGCCGGCACCATGCTCGCCCTGGACGTGACCCTTAAACCTGATCTGGCATTCAACATCATCCTGCCCATATTCGCCGCCGCGATTGTCGGTGGTCTGGGCCATGCCTATGGGGCGATTGCCGGGGGTTTTCTGGTGGGATTTGCCGAGACCCTGTCGGTGTTCAACTGGTCGGTTCTTCTTCGCCCCTTCAAGGGGCTGCTGCCGGAGGGGTGGTCGTTCCCGTCCGATCTTTCCATCGTGCCCACCGAATACAAGCTCACCGTGGCTTTTGTCATCCTGGTGGTGGTGCTGCTGGTGCGGCCCACGGGTCTGTTCAAGGGCGCCTCATCATGATGGGGCGGGCGCTGGTGCTTTATGTGGCCTTGTTCGGGCTGTTGCTCGGGGTGGGGATGGTCATGGGCGCCCCTTTCACGGTGCGCTTAAGCGTTGAGGCCGCCGCTTTTGCCCTGATTGCTCTGGGGCTGAATATCCAGTGGGGCTATGGGGGGCTGTTCAATTTCGGGGTGATGGGTTTTTTAATGGTCGGCGGGTTTGCGGTGACCTTCATTTCCGTGCCCCTGAACATGGATTTCTGGAACTCGCAAGGCCCGTTCATGCTGGCCAAGGTGCTGGCGGCGGCGGCCATCGGCGCGGCGCTGATCGTTTGGGTCAACCGCTGGAAAGTTACCGGCCGCAAAAAGCGGGTGGCGCAGGTGGCGGCCTGGGTTCTCGCCTATCTCATTTATCGTTCACAGATCGATCCGGCGGCGGATTACATCGAGGCCAATGCGGGGTTTGTGGGCGGGCTGGGGCTGCCGGTGGTGGTGGGCTGGGCCTTTGGCGGCCTGCTGGCGGCGGGCGTTGCCTTTATTATCGGCAAGATCTGCCTGGGCCTGCGTACGGATTATCTGGCCATTGCCACCATCGGCATTTCGGAAATCATCCGGGCCCTGATCAAGAACATGGACTGGCTGACCAAGGGCACGTTAACGGTCAGCCCCCTTCCCTGGCCGGTGCCCAAACCCCAGGAATTGCAGGAATTCAGGTTTGACGTTTCCCAGAGCTTTATCTGGTCGCGGGCGGCGTTCGGCATTCTGGTGGTGGCGGTGGCGGTGGGGGCGCTGGTTCTGGCCCAGAGGGCCTATGGGGGCCCGTGGGGACGGATGATGCGGGCCATTCGCGACAATCATGTTGCGGCGGCGGCCATGGGCAAGAACGTCAAGGCGCGCCAGCTCGAACTGTTCGTGTTCGGCTCGGTGCTGATCGGCATTGGCGGCGCCATTTTAACCTCGTTTGCCCAGATATTCGACCCGGGCGGCTACCAGCCCATCAACCACACATTCGTTATCTGGGTGATGCTGATTGTCGGCGGTTCGGGCAACAATGTCGGGGCGATGTTTGGCGGCGTGTTCATCTATGTGGTGTGGGTGATGTCCGAACCGGCAAGTCAGGCGCTGTTTACAACGCTTTCTTCCTGGTCGGCGGATTTTGGCCTTGGCGCCATTCCCGAAATCGAGAGCCGGGCGCTGCAAATGCGGGTGTTCGTTCTGGGGCTGGTCATTACCCTGGCCCTTCGGTTTGCGCCAAAGGGGCTCATTCCCGAGGTGATCAAAAGGCCGGTAGCCGAAACCCAAGAGAAAGCTGTAGCCGTTAGAAGCTGAGACGGGCTCTTTTTGTCTCACGGGCCGTACCGCATGTGTCACGACGCGCTAAAACCGCGCTGTTACACATGCTGGCCCTACGACGTGCGGCGCTTGCGCCGGCTCGCGTTGAAGCTCGCTGAACTCTGGGTCAGAGAAATTCGCAGCCCGCTCAGGCTCGTCATCACCGGGCTCTGTTTTGCCTCACGCCGAGTTCGCGTTCGCTCACCGGCTCCGGCAGGGCGGGCTAAACGCCCGCTCCGTCCTCGTTGAGAGCCGGGCATGTATAAATTGTGAGCGTTCGAGTTCTTTGGCCTTTGGAGTTCCGCTTCTTCCCCCTCCCCCTTGCGGGGAGGGTAAGGGGTGGGGGGACTTTTTATGTCTCACGGGCCGTACCGCATGTGTCACGACGCGCTAAAACCGCGCTGTTCCGTATGCTGGCCCTACGATGTGCGGGGCTTTCTTAATGGCGGCTGCTCACTTGGAGGCTCGCACCTCGCCGTGCCGGGCATGTATAAATTGCCAACCGAAACGTTCTTTCACTTCTGGAGATTCACATACCGCCCAGGCTTGCACCTCGCCGTCGCGTCGGGCCACCAGAGATGGTCTAGCAGGCCAAGGCGATCTGTTCCTGGTATAGCCGCGAAATGTCGTCATCGACTTCCATGCGCGAACGCACTTCATCAGGCAGGGCAACGAACATGGAGATGGTGGCGTGCAGCCGGTCATATAGTTTTTCCAGCAGTTGCCGGTTGAAGGCATCATCTCCGGGCCGAAACTCGGGCACCGCGATATTCCAGTGAGCGCAGGTGGGCTGTCCGGGCCAGACCGGGCAGGCTTCGAACACCTTCTTGTCGCAGGTGGTAATCACATAATCGAATTTGGTCGCCCGAAGGCCGGTGAAATGTTCGTAGGATTTGGATTTGAGCCGCGCCGTTGGCAGGCCTCTGGATTTTATGAATTCAAGGATAAACCCGGGTATGTCACTGCCCGGCTCGAGCCCGGCGGAGTAACCGCGGAACTGGCCCGGGGCGATGGCGCTGGTAATGGCCTCGGCCATGATCGAACGACCGTTGTTGGACCGACAGATGAAAAGCACGCGCTTCATGGGGGTTTCCTGTATATTTTCCTAGCTCACCAGGACCATGCCGCCTAAATGCAAATTTTTTCCTAATGTCGACCCGGGCAATTTCCCACAGAAACAGGGCCATTGCGCATGAAAAAGCCCGGGATCACGCCCGGGCTTTTTTGTTCAGTGTCGGGACAATATTAGTGCCCGGGGCCTTTTGCCTACATGGCCGGGCCGACCTCCACGAAGGTGCCGCCGCTGACGGTCATTTCAACGATGGAACCGGCGACATCACCGTTTTCATCGAATTCCTGCTGACCCGAGGCGCCCTCATAATTGATTTCCTTGCCCTCGGCGAGCAACTCAACGGCCTTGGACCATTCACCAGGCAGAATGATTTCACCCGGCGCCGTAGCCACAGCTCGCACCGCCTCGGACATGCCATCACGGTCGGCAGAGCCTTTTTGTTCAATGGCAAGGGCTAAAATAAACGCGGCATCATAGGCCTGGGGGGCAAAGATCGAGGTGGGATCAAGCCCTTCGACGCTGGCAAGAATGGTATACAGGTCGGCGCCGGGAATATCGGGCGTGCCCGGCTTGGTGCCGATCATGCCTTCAACCGCTGCGGTATCAATACCGGTAAACACTTCATCGCCGATCATGCCGTCACCGCCCACAAAGCTGGCGAAATCTCCACCCTCGATGGCCTGACGCAGAATGGTCTGGCCCGAACCACTGGCATAGGCCAGAACTACCAGCGTTTCAGAACCCGAAGCGGCCAGTGACCCCAGTTCGGCCCGATAATCGGACTTGCCTTCTTCATGACCCTCGGAGGCGGTTACGGTTCCGCCATTGGCGGTAAACGAGGCGCTTAACGCGTCGGCAAATCCTTTGCCGTAGTCATTGTTGACGTAGGCAATTGCGACCTCGTTGATGCCCTTGTCTATGAGCAAGCGGGCCAACGCATCACCCTGAAACGTGTCTGAGGGCGTGGTACGG
>JAADFY010000249.1 GCA_013152625.1 Alphaproteobacteria bacterium | reverse complement strand
CCAGCTTCTGGACATCATCAGCTATGCCCGCCGCTTCCATCACCCCGTCCAGCACCTTGCGATTGTTGACCTTGATGACGTATTTGCCCTTCAGCCCCAGTTCATCGAGGCAATCGGCCAGCATCATGCACATTTCAGCATCCGCCGCCGGCGAGGCACTGCCCACCGTGTCGGCATCCATTTGCATGAACTGGCGAAACCGCCCCGGCCCCGGCTTTTCGTTGCGAAACACATAGCCCGAACGATATGTCCGGTAGGGTTTTGGCAACTCCTCAAAGTTCTGGGCGAAATGTCGGGCCAGTGGCGCCGTCAGATCATAGCGCAGGCTCATCCAGCGCTCGTCATCGTCCTGTATTGAAAACACCCCGGCATTGGGCCGGTCGGTGTCGGGCAAAAACTTGCCCAGCGCCTCGGTATATTCGACCATAGGGGTTTCAATCCGGTCAAAACCATAGCGCTCGAACACAGCGCCAATGGTGGCCAGCATTTCGTTGACAGCGCCCGCATCGGCGGCCCCCAGATCGACAAACCCCCGGGGCGGGCGCGGATCAACGCGCTTTGGCTTTTTGGTCTTTTTATCTTTGGCCATGCCGGCGATACCCTGGAAAAATCATTGCCCCGGTTGGTAGCGGAACCGAAACGGCCCGGCAAGGCGCCGATAGGCAAACGGTGAACTCAGGTGGTGCGCGCCGGACGTTCAAACCCGGCCCGCGCCGCCTCCACGGTGTCCCGAAAATGACATTCCACAACGTGATCGTTGACGATACCCATGGCCTGCATGAAGGCGTAACACGTGGTGGCCCCGACGAAACTCCAGCCGCGTTTTTTCAAATCTTTGGCCATGGCAACCGAAGCGTCGGTTGTGCCCATGGTCTTGAGCACCTCCCAGGTCAGTTCATCGGGACGGTCGCGCTCACTGGGCTCAAAAGCCCAGAAATAGGCAGCAAGTGAACCAAATTCCTTGCGCATTTCCACCGCCCTGGCGGCGTTGTTTATGGTGGCGAGGATTTTACCCCGATGGCGCACAATGCCCGCATTACCCAACAGCCGGTCAATTTCGGTATCGCCGTAAACTCTGATCCGGTCGAAATCGAACCCTTCAAAAGCCACACGAAAATTGTCGCGCTTGCGCAGGATAGTCAGCCAGCTCAGCCCGGACTGAAATCCCTCAAGACAGATCTTTTCAAACAGGGCGAAATCGTCGCCCACCGGATACCCCCACTCCCCGTCGTGATAGGCCAGATATTGCCCATCCTCCCCCGGCCAGGGGCATCGGGTCGGGGATGGGAGCGAACTTTTTTCAGTCATGAATTTCTTACCGTTCCGTTGAACAGGGGCGGATAGCCGCCTTGCGAAATCGTGATCAACCCGTGACAATTTGTAGGGGTTGGATTGTCCATTGATTTACACTTGTCTGGCACAATTCGGGATGGATACGACCCCTGTCGGATAAGTGGTGCCGTGCGCAGACTGTTTGAAAATCTTGTCCATTTTGCCAAAGACGAACGTGGTGTATTCGCCGCACTTTTTGGCATCATGTCAATCGTGCTGATCGCAACGGCAGGCGCGGTCGTTGATTTCGTCGGGGTTCAAAAGGCACGAAACAGCGCCCAGCTCGCCCTGGATGCGGCAACGCTGGCCCTGCAACCCGAAATTTTCGAACTCAGCGACGATCAGATCAAGACGGCGGCGCTCGGGCTGATTATTGAACGGCTTGCCGACACCGCCATTACCGTGGACATGGAAACAATATCCACGGACACCACCGCCGGCTCGCTGTTTTTAGAAGCCCGGCTGACCATACCCACCGCATTTGTTGCCCTGGTGGCCATACCTACCATGAGCGTTCGGGTGGCTTCCCAGGCAACGCGCAAAAAACTGGCTGTTGAAGTGGCCATGGTGTTGGACAACTCCGGTTCCATGGCATCCTCTTCGCGCATGACGAACCTGAAAGCCGCCGCCAGTAACGCCACCGAGATTCTGTTTTCCGGCCTGTCCACCCAGCCAAATGTCTTTATCGGCATTGTGCCATTTACATTTTTCGTCAATATCGGCGCCGGCAACGCCGGAGCCTCCTGGATCGATGCAGCGGGCAACTCGTCCATCGCCAACGACAATTTCGACAATGATAATGACGATTCAACCCCCTTTAACGGGCCGGTGAACCGTCTTGCGCTTTATAGCCAGCTCTCCAATGTGAGCTGGGGCGGCTGCGTGGTTGCCCGCCCCAATACGTCCACCGGGCCAGGCTCTAATCTGGACACCGACGACACAACCCCCGACATATCCATTCCCGATACCCTGTTTGTGCCGGCATTTGCCCCCGATACCCCCGATAGCTGGGACACCTGGCTCAATGACTATATCGACGATGATGACGCAGCCGCGTGCAGCTCGATTTCAGGCGGGTCCGACCGGGAGCGTCAGGAACGATTGTGTAAATATTCCGGCAGTATCAACACCAGCACCTATGGTCCCAATATGGATTGCCCCAGTGCGCCAACCCTGCCGCTCACCAATGTAAAGCAGCCCGTACTCGATGCCATTGACGACATGGTTGCCAGCGGCGGCACCAACATTCACATGGGTGCTGTGTGGGGTTTCCGGCTGCTCTCGCCCACCGTGCCCTTCACCGAAGGCGACGTATATGACGAAGCCACCGCCAAGGTGATCATCATGATGACCGACGGTGAAAACACCACCTACGGCAGTGGCAACATGAACGGCGCGTCTTTTTACACCGCTTACGGCTACCCCTTCAACAACCGGCTGGGCACCACCAGCTGGAGCGAAGCGGCGCTGCGGGCGGAAATGGACGCGCGCACGGTGGAGTCGTGCGCCAATGCCAAGGCCGAAGGCATCGTCATTTACACCATTGGCCTGAACCCGCCCAATACGGCGACCCAGACCATGCTGGAAACCTGCGCCACTTCTCTCGCCCATGCGTTTTTCCCCACCCAGCCCTCCGAGCTGGACGCGGTTTTCACCGGCATTGCCAACCAGTTGGCCGCCCTGCGCCTTTCCCAGTAATTTCCCGGCTCTGCAAAACCCTCCCCGGCCAAGAGTGGAAACATGGGGGGCATGGGTCTTGGGCTACAGGGTTTTGGGGGGCATGGAGTCTTGGGGGGATGGAGTCTTGGGGGGGATGGAGTCTTGGGCTTTTGGGGCCTGGTACCGCCTCCCCGGATTGAACGGGGGACCTCTAGATCCACAATCTAGCGCTCTAACCAACTGAGCTAAGGCGGCCCGAGTGAACCGGCGGGGGCAACCCCAAACCGATTGGTGACAAACTGGAGCGGAACATAGAGCAAAGCGCTCCGCCAAGGCAAGCGGGCAGGAACGCTCTGCGGGCCATTTTCCGGCCAACCAAAAAACCCCGCATTTAACCATTGTCGCGTTCGGACCGCCTGCACCCCTACCCCGGTGTGGACCCCGCCAGCCAATCCCTATATTTAACAAATGTATAACAATTGGTACCGCCTGCGCATCTTGGCAAAGCCGCGCAGGGTCGGAGGTTGGCGTCATGATGGCGAAAGAGTGGATAAACAGCGCGGGTGCGCGCACGGTTCTTGGCCTTTCGCTGGACCCCAGACCGGCCTGGCTGTGGGATGGGAGCGGGGAAAACCTGGTCTGGCGCAATGTGTCAGCCGTGGTGTTTCGCGGCGTGGCAAAAAAGCACGGCTTGAGGCCCTTCAAATTGCCGGTACCGATCAAAGGCCAGGTACAGCGCGTGATCCGCCTTGGTGCCATTGGCCGTTCGTCTCTTTCGCGAATTCGATTTCTCGCCGGTAAAAAGCCCCTTTCGCTGACCTGCTCGTGCACACCGCTGATTATTGGCGGCAAGACCATGGCCCTGATTTCTGCCCTTGAACCGGTAGACACCACCCTCCTGAAAGGTGCCCCCTGGCAGGAGGCTCTGGCCGCCAATATGTTTAGCGAGCCCGTTTCGTACCTGTTTGCCGATGGCGCCGGCAATATTCTTGGCGTCCCTCGTGAAACAGCCATGGGCTTTAAGCGAAAGCTGCTTAAAAAACTGGCGCGGCAGGCCATCTCCGGCACCACAGATGAAACCGGTCCCGCCAGCGTGTTGCTCCCGCCGACCGGCGCCCGCCTGATTTTTGCCGGTTCAGAGCCCATCATTACCGTTGAACCCGAAACCACCGCTGGACCCGGCTCGGCCCAGACCGAAAAACCGGCCGAAACCTCCCCACCCCGAACAGACAATGTGCCCGCCCCTGGAAACGAGACCGATACCAGCCCGGCGCCGGGCCCGGACAAACCCGAACTTTTAGGACTTGGCGCGCTGGTGGACCGACTGGCCGCCCGCCTCAAAGACCAGAGTTCAACCCCGGCGCGTCAGGCGCCAGCCGTCGGATCGAACCGCCCCTCGGAGCCGATAACCGAAATCGACCACCCCGCCCGGCGCGAGGACAAAAACGAACCTGAAGAAGAAAAAATTACCCGCTACATATATTTCGTCGATGCCCGCGGCGCCACGGCGGTCAAGGACCGAAACGGGGAGGCGCTGGACCCCGAAATTGTCGAAGAATTACAGGCGCGCCTGACAAGACGGGATTATCTGGCGGTTGAGTTTGTGTTTGACGGCGCCGACATCCAGGCCATTGCCTGTTTTGACCGCAACGGCCAATGCACAGGCTGGCGCCTTTTCGGAGCGGTTGATGTTCCTGAGCAGGCGCCTGAACCCGGATCCGCCGATGACGAGCTGTGGGTGGTTCGGGGTCGGGGCCTTGTGGATGGCAACGACGGCCCGCCGGCACCGGACCCCACGCCCGTGCAAACGCCAACCCCGCCGCTCCATGAAAGCGTAAAAGCGATCGAAGAGCGAACCGCCGAACTGGAAAAAAAACACGATAGCACCGGAAATTCCGATCCGGTGAGCCGGTACAATTTTGACGAGTTGTCCCGCTTGCTGGGCGAACGGATCCGGGGCGACGATCGGGACGGTAAAATCAAGCCACCGGCGCCCGGCCCGGCGGAGACGTCCGCCACCGGAAAATCCCGAAAAACGGATGATCCGGGGGCGCTGGTTACCTTAAGCGATGAAACCCTGGTGCTGAACCGCCTGTCCCTCGGGCTGCTGATTTTCCGCGACCAGAGCTTGTTGTTCGCCAATCGGGCCATTGCCGAACTGGTGGGCTATTCCTCCAGCGGCGCATTGCGGGCCGTTGGATTTACCAACCTGTTCCGCCCCGTCGGCCCGGGCAAAAACAGCGTTGGCCCGGTAACCGAACTGATCGGACGCGACGGTCGGGTGGTACCGGTTCACGCCCGTCTTCAAAGCATCGTCTGGCAAGGGAGCCCGGCCCTGCTGCTATCCGCCCAGCCTGCGGCCAGCCCCGCGATCGGTTCCGGCGGCACCGAAAGTGCCGGAGAGGCCCTCGAACTTGTTGCGGCAGAGGCCGGAGACGGATTTATCCGCCTTGATTCAAACGGCACCATAAACAGGGTCAGCGACCGGGCCGAACGCCTGCTGGGCCCCGCAGCCGATGCCTTGCTCGGCCGGCCTCTTTTGGGGCTGCTAAGTGCCGGCGGGCGCAAACGGTTGGCAGGGTTCATGCTCGAGGCGGCCTTCGACCAGGCCATCACTGTGGCTGCGGAAACCGGTCCCAACCCGGTGGACATCACCCTGGTTGCCCGCCGCGGGGGCCAAGGTGATATTGCCGGTTTTTGGGGCCTGGTGAGGAGTTCGACCGGACTGGAACCCCGGTCAAAGCCGGCGGATGATGACCGGGCGCTCGGCCCGTTGCTGGCCCAGCTCGGACGGGAGTTACGCGGGCCCCTGAACACGGTACTGGGGTTTTCCGAATTGGTGGGGGACGCAAAAACCGGCGAACTGGCGGCTTCCCGGGTGGCGGAATACGCCCGCGACATTCACCGGGCCGGCCGGGAAATACACACGTTACTGACCGAACTGGGCGAACTCTCCCGCCTCGCCGACAGCCAGTTCAAACTCAATGATACCGAGATCGATCTAAGGCTTCTTCTTGAGGCGTGCGCGGCCCGGATCAGACCGGAGGCCAACAAACAACGGGTGGTGGTGCGCAGCGCCGTGTCGGAAAAACTGCCCCGGATTCTGGCCGACGGGACCGTTTTGACCCAGACCATCATGAACCTGCTGGCCTCGGCCGTTTCCCTGGCCCGGCCGGGCAGCCAGGTGGTGTTAAGCGCCCAGGTGGAACGCGATGGTGCCATCGGGATCAATGTACGCGACACCGCCGCCGCCGGGCCCTACGACCCAGCCGAAGGGTTCGTAATATTCCGGGAGCCGGATGGCGCACCGGAATGGGCGCGGGCACCGCTGCGTTCCCGGATCGGTTTGGCGGTCACCCAGTCTTTGGCCCGGGCCAACGCATTTTCTCTCACCCTGGACCCGCTTGGGGCCGCAGGCACCCTCATCTCCCTGGAAATTCCGGCCCGGAAAACCATCTCCTCATGAATTTTGGGAGATCGACCGGTAAAATCCACGATCCCTCGATTGCGACAAAGTGTCACATGCAGCAGACCGCGTCGGTGACCGGCAATGCTTTGAATTTATAGCCCGTTTCCACCTTGATTTGAACCATTCCAATAACATGCGGTCAAACCTCGGCCCGCCTGCCGGCGGTTTCTTGACACCCCTCCGCCTGTTGGGGCACTTCGTTGCCACCGGCCCGAGACTTTGAATCCCGTGGCCACGGAGATATCGATGATCAACCCTGTGCTGCCGGCGCTGCTGGGCCTATCGCTCAGCCTGTTTTCCGCCGCCGCCGCTTTTTCCCAAACCCGGACCGTCAATATATATTCCTATCGCGAACCGGCGCTGCTGGCGCCGCTGCTTGCACGGTTTGAGGAATTGTCCGGCATTCGCCCCGTGGTTTTGTTTGCCAAAAACGGGTTGGTGGAACGGGCGGCAGCGGAAGGCGAGAACACCCCCGCCGACGTTATTTTAACGGTGGATATCGGCAATCTGGCGGCGGCAAAATCCTTGAAGATCGGCCAACCCATCGACGCCGATATCCTGGCGCCGGTTCCCGCCATTTATCGCGACCCGGACCGGATGTGGACTGCGCTGACGTTGCGGGCCCGGGTGTTTTATGTTTCCCGGAAGCGGGTGGATGCAACCACCATGAGCTATGAGGACATTGCCGGCCCGGAATGGGCCGGACGGGTATGCACCCGCTCCGGCCAGCACCCCTACAATATTGGATTTATTGCCTCGCGTATTGCCCATCTGGGGTCCGAGGGGGCCCGGGAATGGCTGGAAAACGTGCGCGATAACCTGACGGGCCGCCCCACCGGCAATGACCGGGCCCAGGTCCAGGCGATATTTTCCGGTGTGTGCGATCTGGCCATAGGCTACACCTATTATATGGGGCTGATGCTGACCAACACCGCTGAACCGGAACAAAAACAATGGGCGGCGGCAGCCCGGATCATCTATCCCACCAACGCCAACGGCAAAGGCACCCATGTCAATGTTTCCGGGGTGGTGCTCGGCGCCTATGCCCCCAATCGCCCCGAAGCCCTCGAACTGATCAGGTTTTTGGTGTCCGATGAGGCCCAGGCCATCTACGCACAAACCAATTTCGAATTCCCGGTGGTGCCCGGCGTGCCGCCCTCGGATCTGGTGGCCTCCTGGGGCGAATTCACCCCCGATGACACCCCTTTGATCGAGATCGCCGCCTTGCGGGCCGAGGCCAGCCGACTGGTGGATGAAGTCCTGTTTGATGACGGCCCACAGCGCTAGAGCCGCTCACACCGGACCCCTGCCCCGGATCCTGGACGTGCTCATCGTTCTGGTCACCGCGTTGCCGATTATCGCGCTGGCCGCCCTGGCGATTTCAGGGTTCACCGGCCCGGCTTCTGCGGGGATTCTGGGCAGACTTTTACCGCTGGCCGTGGGTGAGACATTTGTGCTTTTGGCCATCGTGGGAACAAGCACTGCGGTTCTGGGGTTGGGGTCGGCCTGGCTGGTGACCCATCGCCGCTTTCCCGGTCATCGGTTGTTGAGCTGGGCTCTGGTGCTGCCCCTGGCGGTGCCCACCTATCTGTCGGCCTATGCGTGGGTGGAGCTGCTCGAATTTACCGGGCCGGTGCAAACATTGTTGCGTGGTCTGCTCGGTGTTGAAAGCGCCCGGGAGTACTGGTTTTTTACCATCCGATCCCCCGGTGGCGCCGCATTTGTCATGTCGGTGGTGCTGTACCCTTATGTTTATCTGACCTGCCGGGCGTTTTTCGCCCTGCGGTCGGGGGCGGTTGAAGCGGCGGCGCGGGCGCTGGGGGCCGGTCCGGTGCGCACGTTTTTCACGATTGTCCTGCCCCTCAGCCGGCCCGCACTGGTGGTCGGTGTGTCCCTGGTGCTGCTGGAAGTCCTCAATGATTTCGGCGCCGTGTCATTCTTCGGGGTCAACACCATGACCGCGGCAATTTATGCCACATGGATCAATCTGGGTAATCTGGCCGGTGCCGCCCAGATCGCCATTGTCCTTTTGTTTGTCGTCGGTCTGGTCATTTATGCCGAAGTGGCGGCGCGCAAAAAACACACCTATTTGATGCCCCGGGACAGCCGGACACCACATGCTCCCACCGCCCTGAGCGGTATTTGGGGGGGTGTGGCAAGCGCGGGACTGTTCGGCGTCGTGTTGGCTGGCTTCGGGTTACCCGTGGCCCAGCTCGGTTTCAGTGCCATTCGCCACAGTGCGGTTGCCGGTATTGACCCTGGCGTCTGGCGGGCCCTGGGCCAGACGGTTCTGATTGCCGGCATCGCATCGGCGGCCTGTCTCGTGCTTGGATATGTCATTGCCCGGCGCATGCGCCGGCCGGGCACCCCCACCCGTTTTTCCCTGCTGCGTCTGGGGGTTTTGGGGTACGCAATTCCGGGAACCGTGCTGGCCGTGGGGCTGGCGGTCTCGCTGGGCACCATTGACGCCTGGATCAACACCGGGGCCCGGGCCCTGACCGGGGCCGGGGTCGGGCTGATCCTGTCGGGCAGCATGTTTGCGCTGGTTTACGCCTATGTGGTCCGGTTTCTCATGATCAGTCACGGCGCCATCGATGCCGGCCTCACCCAACGCGGCGATGGGTTGCTGGATGCGGCCCGGGTGCTCGGCGCCGGGCGCTGGGAACGTTTGTTCCGGGTGGAACTGCCAACGCTCTGGCCGACCCTTGCCGGTGCGGCGGCGCTGGTTTTCATCGAGTGCGTCAAGGAATTGCCCGCAACCTTGCTGCTGCGGCCCCTTGGCCTCGATACCCTGGCCACGTTTGTTTATGCCAGCGCCAGCGCCGAGCTGTTCAGCGCTGCGGCCCTGCCCGCTCTTATGATTGTCGCGGTAGGCGCCCTGCCGGTATTTGCCGCCTCCCGGCTAAAAATACTGGCCCGTTAAACCAGAACTTGGGGCCCTCGTCTTGATTCCATCAAAACGAGGGTGGGAAAACCAGCGCGTTATGAGCCAGAAAGCGCTGGATTGGCCTCAATCAGCGCTGCGGCCACCGCGGTAAACGCGCCCGCCGACCCGGTTTTAAGGCTGATGGCCGGCGTGCCGGCATCGGATTGCTCGCGAATGGAAATATCGAGAGGAATTTCGCCTAAAAACGGCACAGACAAGTCCTTTGCCGCCTGTTGAGCCCCGCCATGGCCAAAAATATCGTAGCGATTGCCCGTGTCAGGCGCCACGAAATAGCTCATGTTTTCGATCACCCCGAGAATGGGAATTTTCAGGCGCCGGAACATGTCCACCGCTTTTCTTGCATCGATCAGCGCCAGATCCTGTGGCGTTGAAACAATAACCGCGCCGGCCAGCGGCACGGTCTGGCAAAGGGAAATATGCACATCGCCGGTACCGGGGGGCAAATCCACCACCAGCACATCAAGCTCCCCCCAGACGGTCTCTCGCAATAACTGACGCAGGGCCGCAGTGGCCATGGGCCCCCGCCAGACAACTGCCTGATCGCCCTCCAGCATGGAACCAATGGACATGACCTTTAACCCGAAGGCTTCATGGGGTGTAAAATTACCGTCCTCCCGCACCATGGGCTTGCCCTCAAGGGATAAAAGTTTGGGCATGGACGGCCCGTAGACATCGGCATCCAGAATACCCACGGATTTGCCCAACTCGGCCAAAGCAAGCGCGAGATTGACCGCGCAGGTGGATTTGCCCACGCCGCCCTTTCCCGAAGCCACAGCGATGATTTTCTTGATCCCCGCAACCGGGGTCTGATTATTGATCGGCTGGCGGGCCCGCGTGGCCGGTCCCCCGGCACCGGGCGGCACATTAGGCGCCGGGCCGGCGGGAGCCGGGCGGCGATCGGCGGTCAGCGACACCAGGACCCGGCGTTCGCCTGCTGCAGTTGCGGCTGCTTTTTCCGCCCCTTCACGCACCTGGGCGAAGGCCCGTTCCATGCCCGGGGCCACCGAAATGGCAAACGCCACCGCCTTGGGCGTGACAATGATATCCGACAGCCCGGCGAAAGACGCCAGATCGCCACCGCCAGGCACCTGAACGGAACCAAGGGCGCGGCGGACCGCTTGTGCAAGTTCGGTATAGCTCACCGGAACTATCTAAAGGATCGACTGGCCGGTGGACGCCCAGTCTTTGACAAACGCCGCCAGTCCTTTGTCCGTTAGCGGGTGATCATAGAGTTTTCGCAGCACGCCGGGGGGTATGGTGGCAACATCGGCCCCGGACAGGGCGGCGTCAGACACATGGTTGGCGCCGCGTATGGAGGCGGCCAGGATTTGAGTGGCAAACCCGTAATTGTCATAGATGGTGCGAATATCGGCAATCAGCTCCATGCCATCGATATTGGTATCGTCAAGCCGGCCGATGAACGGCGAGATATATGTCGCTCCGACCTTGGCCGCCAGCAAGGCCTGATTGGCCGAAAAACACAACGTGACGTTGGTTTTGATCCCGGCTCCGGTAAAATGCCTGCACGCTTTGAGCCCGTCATAGGTTAGCGGCACCTTGATCACCACATTGTCGGCGATTTTGGCCAGCACTTCCCCTTCGGCGACCATTCCGGCAAAATCGGTGGCCGCCACTTCGGCGGAAACCGGGCCGGCAATGATCTTACATATCTCGGCGATGACCTGCTTGAAATCACGACCCGATTTGGCGATCAGCGACGGGTTGGTGGTGACCCCGTCAAGCATCCCGGTGTCGTTCAGCTCGACGATTTCATCGATTAGGGCGGTATCCACAAAGAACTTCATTTCGTCCTCCCGTTTCGGGACAATCTGGTGTGAGGTGATCTCTGGCGTCCTTCTCACACACGCAAGGGGCGCGGGGCAAGCGGTGCGCTCGATTTACCGGGTCAATTCGGTCAGCGCTTTGGCAAAAACATCGATTTGCGGCCCGCCGAGCCCGGCAATGTTGATCCGGGACGATCCCACCATATAGATCCCATGATCCTCTCGCAGGCTTTCCACTTGCTCCGGCGTAATTCCGGTCAGGGAGAACATGCCCCGGTGGTGCCCGAGAAAATCAAAATCATTGCGGTTGGATCGGGCACGCAAAGCATCGGCCAGCGCGGTGCGGATGGAATTCATGCGATCACGCATGGCGCCCAGTTCCGCCTCCCATGATGCTCGCAAATCCCCGTCGCCCAGAATTGACGCCACGATTTCCGCCCCATGGTCGGGGGGCATGGAATAATTGGCCCTAATAATATTGAAAAGATTGGACAGGGCAGCGTCGGTGGCGCCGGCGGTGGGGCCAATGAGCATGGCCGCCCCGACCCGGTCCCGGTAAAGGGCGAAATTTTTCGAGCACGACACGGCAATCGCCGCT
>JAADFY010000248.1:1172-3088 GCA_013152625.1 Alphaproteobacteria bacterium | reverse complement strand
TGTGCGAGGAGGTGTGCGTGCGCATGGAAGCCGAGGGCCAGCCGGTCAAAATCGGACAATTGCAGCGCTATGCCACCGATCTGGCCATGGGCGGGGGTGTGCAGTTTTTTGAGCGCCGCCCCGACACGGGCAAAAAAATAGCTGTTATCGGCGCCGGCCCGGCAGGGCTGGCCTGCGCCCACCGGCTCGCGGTGCATGGCCATTCGGTGACCATCTTTGACGCCCGTGAAAAACCGGGCGGCCTGAATGAATATGGCATTGCCGCCTACAAAACCGTCGATGAATTCGCCCGCCGTGAGGTCGAATATATCACCGCCATCGGCGGCATTGAAATTAGAAACAATGTCGCCCTTGGCCGGGACATATCCCTGGCCGATTTGAACCGGGATTTTGACGCTGTGTTTGTCGGAGCCGGCATGACCGGCGCCAATGACCTGTTGCTTGCCGACGATGAAACCGATGCCCTCGATGACGCCATTGATTTTATCGCTGTGTTGCGTCAGGCGGAGGATATTGCCGCCCTGCCCATTGGCCGCCGGGTGGTGGTTATCGGCGGCGGCATGACCGCCATTGATGCCGCCGTGCAGGCCAAAGCCCTGGGCGCCGAGGAAGTCCCCATCTGCTACCGGCGCTCGAAATCAGCCATGAACGCCTCCGGTTATGAGCAGGAACTGGCCACCTCCCGGGGCGTGACCATCCGTCACTGGCTGGCCCCCCGGTCCCTGGTCATCAGCGGCGGCTCTCTTGCCGGCATAGTTTTTGAATACACCACCGAACAGAACGGAAAGCTCTCCAGCACCGGTCAGGCCGTCACCCTGGCCGCCGATCAGGTTTTTGCCGCCATTGGCCAGCGTCTGGACGCCACACCTTTTAGCGCCCTGACGCTGACGGGTGGCAAGATAAAGATCGACGAAAACGGTCGCACGTCCATGGCCGGGGTCTGGGCCGGGGGTGATTGCGCCACCGGCGGCGATGATCTGACCGTGACCGCCGTGGCCGAGGGGCGCGATGCAGCCGAGGACATCCACGAAGCGCTAACGGGAGGGCTTTAACCCCATGGCTGATCTGAGAAACACATTTGCCGGCATAAAATCCCCCAACCCGTTCTGGCTCGCCTCCGCCCCCCCCACAGACAAAGCCTACAATGTCGAGCGGGCTTTTAAGGCCGGCTGGGGCGGTGTGGTCTGGAAAACCCTGGGCGAAGAGGGCCCCCCGGTCGTTAACGTCAATGGCCCGCGTTATGGCGCCATCTGGGGCGCTGATCGCCGGTTGCTGGGGCTGAACAATATCGAACTGATCACCGACCGCGACCTGCATCTCAATTTGCGTGAAATCAAGCAGGTCAAGCGCGATTGGCCGGACCGCGCGATGATCGTCTCGCTGATGGTACCGTGCGAGGAGGCCGCCTGGAAAGCCATATTGCCTCTGGTTGAGGAAACCGAAGCCGACGGCATTGAATTAAATTTTGGCTGTCCCCACGGCATGTCCGAGCGCGGCATGGGCGCAGCGGTCGGTCAGGTGCCCGAATATATCGAAATGGTCACCCGCTGGTGCAAGACCTTTTCGCGCATGCCGGTGATCGTCAAACTGACCCCCAACATCACCGATGTGCGCTATCCGGCCCGGGCGGCACTGGCCGGCGGCGCCGATGCCGTCTCCCTGATCAACACCATCAATTCCATCACCGCGGTCAATCTGGATAATTTCGCCCCCGAGCCCACCATTGACGGTAAAGGCTCCCATGGCGGCTTTTGCGGCCCGGCGGTCAAGCCCATCGCTTTGAACATGGTCGCCGAAATCGCCCGGGACCCGGAAACCGCCAACCTGCCCATTTCCGGCATTGGCGGCATTACCACCTGGCGCGACGCCGCCGAATTTCTCGCCCTTGGCGCCGGCAATGTGCAGGTGTGCACGGC
>JAADFY010000248.1:0-1120 GCA_013152625.1 Alphaproteobacteria bacterium | reverse complement strand
AACTGGATGGACGAGAAGGGGCACAAGAACCTGGATGCCGTGATCCGCCGTGCCACCCCCAACGTAACCGACTGGCAGTATCTCAATCTCAATTACATCACCAAGGCCCGCATCGATCAGGAACTCTGCATCAAGTGCGGTCGCTGTCATATCGTGTGCGAGGACACCTCCCATCAGGCGATTACGGTGTCGAAAAACGGCCAGCGTCTGTTTGAGGTTCAGGACGATGAATGCGTGGGGTGCAACCTGTGTGTGGATGTGTGCCCGGTGGCCGACTGCATCACCATGGAGCAACTTGCCCCGGGCACACTCGACAAACGCACCGGCCAGAGTGTGCCGGACACCTATGCCAACTGGACCACCCATCCCAACAACCCCGCACGTCAGTCGTAAGGGTTGGCGGCATCAGATTGCCCCGGAAACAAAGTCGAACACCAGCTTGGTGTTTAGTGCGATCACGACCATGGCGATCAGGACGGCGAGAACCAGCATCCACGCCGGGGGGCTGAACTCTTTCATTTTGTTTTTGTCGGCGGAAAACAGGATCAGCGGCACTACCGCGAACGGGAGCTGAAGCGATAAGATCACCTGACTTAATATAAGAAGCTGTCCGGCGCCGCTCTCGCCGTAAATCCAGATCATGAGAACGGCCGGAATGATTGCCGTTCCCCGGGTTAAAAGGCGCCGGGCGGCCAGCGGCAGTCTGATCCTGATAAACCCCTCCATGATTATCTGGCCGGCCATGGTTGCCGTTACCGTCGAGGAAAGCCCCGAGGCCAAAAGCGCCACGGCAAAAAGGACCGGAGCCATGGCGGAGCCTAAAAGCGGCGCCAGCAAGGCGTGCGCCTCCCGAAGATCCTCGATAACCCCCTGACCATTGTCGTAAAATGCCGCCGCCGCCAGAATGAGGATCGACGCGTTGACCAGAAGGGCAAAACCCAGCGCCAGGGTTGAATCGATTGTGGCGAATTTGATGGCGTCTTTTTTACCCTTGTAGTCCAGGTCATAGGCCCGGGTCTGCACGATCGCGGTGTGCAGATATAGATTGTGCGGCATGACCGTCGCCCCGATGATCCCCAGGGCCAGGTACAGCATGCGCGGGTCGGTCACGATCTGGGGG
>JAADFY010000247.1 GCA_013152625.1 Alphaproteobacteria bacterium | reverse complement strand
AGGGCGCCCCCGCGGTCCTGCCGATGATAAAACAAACCCTCGATCCGGAATAAAACATGCCCCGAGCGATAATTTGTGTGTTGGACAGTTTTGGTATCGGCGGCGCCCCGGATGCGGAAAAATATGGCGACGAAGGGGCCGACACCTTTGGCCATATTGCCCGGGAGTGCGCCAATGGCAACGCCGATCGCGAAGGGCTGCGGGCGGGGCCGTTAACACTGCCCAACCTGGATGCCCTGGGGCTGGGAGCGGCCGCAAAAAGCGCCACCGGCAATCTGGCGCCCGGCTTTTCGGCCCAAAACACCGCCGGCGTCTGGGCCAATGCCATCGAAGTCTCCAACGGCAAGGACACCCCTTCGGGCCATTGGGAAATGGCCGGGGTTCCGGTACCCTTTGACTGGGGATATTTCCCCAATACCGACCCGTGTTTTCCCCCCAACCTTATTGAAAAATTTCTCGAACAAGCCCGATTGCCCGGCATTTTGGGCAATGTGCACGCCTCGGGCACGAAAATCATCGATGATCTTGGCGCCCAAAGCGTTACGACCGGCAAACCCATCTGCTACACCTCGGTGGATTCGGTGTTTCAGATCGCCGCCCATGAGACCGAATTCGGCCTCGAGCGGCTTTATGAAATCTGCGCGATTGCCCGCAAACTGGTCGATCCGCTCACAATAGGCCGGGTTATCGCCCGCCCCTATGTGGGGGATGAAACCGCCGGATTTACCCGCACTTACAACCGGCGCGATTTTGCCATTCCGCCCCCCGAACCAACGATTTTGGACCGGGTAAAATCAGCGGGCCGCAACACCTTCGCCGTGGGCAAGATCTCCGACATTTTTGCCGCGCACGGCGTGACCCACAAACTAAAAGCCCCCGGCAACATGGCCATGTTCGACAAGACCCTGGAAGCCCTTGAAATGGCCACGGACGGCGATCTTGTTTTTGCCAACTTCGTCGATTTTGACAGTGAATACGGCCATCGCCGCGATGTGGCCGGATATGCGAACGCCCTTGAACAGTTCGACGCCCGTATTCCTGAACTCATCGCGAAACTGCGTGACGATGATCTGGTCATTTTCACCGCTGATCATGGCAATGATCCCACCTGGCGCGGCACCGACCACACCCGCGAACAGGTGCCGGTCCTTTGTTTTTCCTCAAGCCTGGGGAAAGGTGCCGCCGGCACGCGCCAAACGTTTGCCGATATTGGCGAAACTGTTGCATGGTGGCTGCGGATACCTCGAGGCGATCACGGCAGGAGTTTTTTATGAGTGAGCCAGCAACCACCCCCGCAGACCGGCCGGACGGGGTCCGGGTGATTGATCATCCCCTCGTTCAGCACAAGCTGACCATCATGCGCGACAAGGGGACCTCGACGGCCAGCTTTCGTCGCCTGCTGCGCGAGATTTCCCTTCTTCTGTGCTACGAGGTCACCCGGGATCTCGAACTGGTGGAAAAAGAGATCGAAACGCCTCTAACCGTCATGCAGGCCCCCGCGTTAAAGGGCAAGAAACTGGTGTTTGCCTCGATTTTGCGCGCCGGCAACGGCCTGCTCGAAGGCATGCTCGATCTGGTCCCCTCGGCCCGGGTCGCCCATATCGGGCTGTATCGCGACCATGAAACACTGGAGGCCGTCGAGTACTATTTCAAGGCCCCCTCCGATGTGGCCGACCGGCTGGTCATCCCTATGCTGGCCACGGCCAATTCCGCCATTGCCGCCGTTACGCGTATCAAGCAGCGCGGCGCCAATAACTTACGCTTTTTGTGTTTGCTGGCCGCCCCCGAGGGGCTCAAGAGATTTACCGCCGCCCATCCTGACGTGCCCGTTTATACCGCCGCCATTGACAGCCATCTCAATGAAAAGGGTTATATCGTGCCCGGCCTTGGCGACGCAGGAGACCGCATGTTCGGCACCCGCTAAATATCTTTTAGCAGCAGCCGCCGCACCATTTTTCTCTTGTCGTCATTGCCCGCTTCATGCGGGCAATCCAGTCTTGCAGATTGCGGCCATTTCAGCGGAACCGGGCATATGGCACGCGATAGACGCTTGGCGGGCTCTATTCGGTCAGCGGCAGGCCCAGCGCCCGCAGGTCTTTGCGCAGTTGCCCCGGCCCGGTAAAGTGGCACGCTTTCATGCCCAGCTTGCGCGCCGCCACCACATTGGGCTCACTGTCATCGATGAACACGCATTGCTCGGGCGTAAGCCCGAAGCGGTCCATAAACAGGTAATAAATGCGGTAATCGGGCTTGATCAGCCCCTCCATGCCTGAAACCACAATCCCGTCGAACTTGGTTATGAACGGCCAGGTTTCAAAAATAGTGCCAAACTTTTCGGCTGAAAAATTGGTAATGGCATAGCTGGGCAAGCCGGCATCGATCAGTTCGTCATGCAGGGCAATGGTGTCAGCAATATACCCGCCAACCATCTCGTTCCAGCGTTCATCAAAGGCAAGAATTTGCTGGCGATATTTCGGGAAACGCGCACTTTGCTCCGCCACCCCTTCGGCAAATGGCTTGCCGGCGTCAAACTCGAGATTGAGCTGGGGGGTGAAAATAGTATCGTGGAACCACACCGCTTCTTCTTCGCTGTCAAACAGTTTGCGAAACAGATAAAGCGGGTTCCAGTCCACGAAAACGCCCCCGATATCAAAAACCGGGACCAATTTGTCAGTCATGAAATTTCCTGATTAAGAGCGCGAACGGCGCGTTAGCGTCCGGGTGAGGGTTCCGCCCCCAATCGACGAACCACCGCGCACTCCCGAGACCGTAATGGCCGAACCATAGCGCGGCATATAGAAATACTCGCGGTAAAATGTAAATGGTTCTTCAAAGAAATACCCCATGAGCGGCTGGTAGGTATATTCAGCCTCCGACACGATCACGGTTGACCCCTGGGCGATATTTTTGAACGCGGTGGGCAGGTCGTAGCTGGAATTGACCGTATGGGCCACGGCCCCGTTATACCCCTGGCTCCAGATCACGGTGGTGGTTCCCGTTACATCGATAAAGACGCTGGAAACGGTTTGTTTTAACGCCGTGTCATCATAAGGGGCCATCAGGATTGCCGAAGCGGCGAAATAATCGTTCAGGGTTGCCAGCGCCACCACATCCTCGGACTGGGCCACAAGATCGCCAACACTGCCCGCCACGATCCCCACCCGACGGTCGGCGGATATGGCCTGGCTGAGTTCCACGGTGCCCATATAAAGCACCAGCAGGAACGGCAGGATCAGGGCAAATTCCACCGCCGCCACAGCGTCGCTGGCGGCCTTAAAGCGGCGGATCAGGCGTGAAAACCGAATTGAAATGCGCCGCGCCATCAGAAGGGCTCGTTCTTGAATACCCGTGCCGCGCTGAGCAGGCGGGTATTGTCGGATTCCGTGGACAGGTTAAACCCGAACAGGTTCATGATCACCGGCCATTTATAATAGACCTCGATGAACATGACCGACTTGCCCTGCCCGCTGGTGTAGGTTTCATTGATCACCCAGTTGGAATCCGAATCCAGCGGTGTGGCAAAATCTGCGGCGTTGAAGGTGGAGATCTCCGAAACCCGGAGCTTGAAATCGGCGCAATTGAACATGCCAAAGCTGTTGCCGCACATGACCTCTCGGAATTCGCTCAGGGTATAACTCTGGGTGGCCGCCTGTCCGGTACGCACCAGCCGGGCCGCGTCGCCAACGGCGGAATCCAGCACCTGGGCGGCAAAGAACACAATCGCTGTTTCAAGAATGGCGCCGATGATGGAAAAGAACGGTAACGCCAGCAGCCCGAACTCGATCAGGGTGACCCCGTTTTCGTCCCGTGCGAACGCCCTAGAGCGTTTCCAGGATAAGTGGATCCGGTTATCCGGTTCGGAAACGCGATAAATCAAAGACTTAGAGCCCTGTTTTGATTCCATCAAAACAGGATATGCTCTAGGCCGCCCCGGCGCATCAGCACCTGGCTTTTTGATCGGCGATTGGCAATGTCTGGAGATCAATCCCATGGCCCGGCGCGGTTTAATGGCAAGATAGGGGCCAATTTAGCGCCACAGGTCTTAAATCAACCTTGCCGGCACCGGTGCAATTTTATCTATTCGCCGGATTGGTTAGGTGATGGTAAACGCTTGAAACGGGCCGGTTTTATTGTGCCGCGCCGGCTACGATCTGCGCGGAAGCGATGGTGTTGCCCGTATAGCCCACATCGTCCCCAACCAAAATGATCGGCTGGCATTCCGGCGAACAGGCCAGGGTGGTGCGGGCTGCGCCAAGATAAACGGTCAGCACTTCGGTTTGTGACCGCGTCACCTCAATGATCATATCGGCAATTGCTTCTCCGGATATATCCAGAGCGACCAGATTTGTGCGCCCATAGCTCTTGCCGGTCAGAATTAGCGTTCTGGGGTCCTGAATGGTCACGTCGGCGATCCCCGGGTTGCCCACGATTACGGTTGCCGCACTGGTGGGAATGCGCAGGATCCGGGCCATGTTCATCATCACCGAGACACTTGTGATCGGTTGTCCGTAGACATCGCCGGCCGGCTGGGCGCGGGCCGGGCCGGTTGCCGCCAGTGTCATGATCATGGTCACCAGCAGAAATGTAACAGCTTTCATGATCATGCCTGTACTCACTTGGAAATCCTTGAGGAGACGCCGGGCAAACGAACCTGAACCCGATACCGGTGCCACTTTGCTCGATAATGGTGAACAAAAGGCAAATGACCGGCCGCAGCACCTCTGCCGGCGGTGGAATGGCCCTTAAATCTGGGGGCGGTAACCGGTACAGTTAGCGAATAGTTGCCGGGCCATGATGACTTGGAATTATCTCGCTAATTGTCTGTAAACCAACGATTTATTCTATGTCGCTAGCTTGAATCCGGCCCTTCAAATTAACCTGATCTAAATAAACCCCGCCTAGTTTCCATACCTGTTCGATACGTGACGATCGGACGTTCTGTCATTTGATGACGTGTAGTAAGGAGTAAGTATTATGAACATTGTGACCCGTTTCCTTAAAGACGAGTCTGGCGCAACGGCCATTGAGTACGGTCTTATTGCAGCCCTGATCAGCGTTGGCATTATCGCTGCCGCTACGACCCTCGGTTCCGGCCTGTCGAACCTGTTCTCAGGTATCGGTGGCAAGTTGGATACCTCGGCGAACGCTATCTAACTCGGCTTTACTGAGCAAATATTGCAAAAAGGGGAGCCATTCGGCTCCCCTTTTTTATGCGCGCACCGAAAATGTTTTAACCCCGCGCTAACCCACCGGGCCCACACTGAACGGGCACTTATTCTCCTGTTGGTCCAGATTGAGCGGTTGCCATTATGATAAATCAGACCCTGTTGCTGTTTTTTCCACTCATGATGGCGTTTGCCGCCTCTTCGGATCTCATCACCATGCGAATCTCCAACCGCATTACCCTTGGTCTGGTGGCCGCCTTTGTTGTGGTTGCCTTTCTCATGGGCATGCCCCTGGGCGTGTTTGCCATGCATCTGGGCATCGCGTTTGTTGTGCTTGTGGTCGGTTTTACGTTTTTTTCGCTTGGCTGGATCGGCGGCGGCGACGCCAAGCTGGCGTCCGCAACCGTCTTGTGGCTGGGGCTGGTGCCAACGTTGCCCTATCTGATTTATGCCGCCCTGCTGGGGGGCGTTCTTACCATCACGTTGCTGGTTTTGCGGCGGGTCCCGCTCCCCCAGGCTCTCGTCCGCGTGGCCTGGGTTGATCGGCTCCATGATAATCGCAGCGGGGTGCCCTATGGCATCGCCTTGGCCATTTCGGGGCTGCTGGTCTATTCGGACACGACAGTATTTGCGTTTTTTACCGCATGATGCAGCTGTTCCGGGAACTGGCCCCCGTATAGTTACGCAACTCAATACACTGTTAACTAAAAATCAAAACCCTCAGTTAACCAAGTTTTGACCCTTTGCCCGCAATACTCCGGCTTGAACGGGTAGTGCGCGTCCAGCGCCTGCCGAGTTCATAATGCAACCATCCGGGGTAAGCCATGAAGCCGGCGCGTATTCTGCTATTAGTTGTAGCCCTTGGGGCCGGTGGTCTGGCGGCGTTCTTTGCCACCCGCGGTGATCCGGGTCAGGGCGACGCGGCGGTCCGCGTCGAGGCCGAACCCAAGACCCAGGTTCTGGTTGCCTCCTCCTCCATTGGCGTTGGCACCCGCCTGTCCGGCAGATATGTCAACTGGCAGGACTGGCCGAAATCGGCCCTGCGCCCCGAGTATATCACCACCGAGACCATGCCCGATGCCCTGGAGCGCATGACCGGTACCGTTGCCAGATTTGAAATTTTCATCGGTGAACCCATACGGCTGGCCCGGCTGGCCACATCGGAATCGGGTTACCTGTCCGCCGTCATTGCCCCCGGTATGCGGGCGGTTTCTGTGCCTGTGACCGCCGAGAGCGCGGCGGGCGGCTTTATCGTGCCCAACGACAAGGTGGATGTTATTCTCACCCGCCGCGGCAACATTGTTGCCGAGACCATTCTGGCCAATGTTCGCATCATGGCTATTGGCCAAAATCTCGGTGAAGTGCCCGGTGACGCCGGCGCCGAGGAAGCCGAACAGGGTGGAACGGCGGCATTTTCCCAGCCCACCATTGCCACATTCGAGCTTACCCCGTCCCAGGCCGAGACCATCGTCAACGCTCTGGCTATTGGCGATCTGTCCTTGTCTTTGCGCTCTGTGGCCGACTTTGGTGGCGCCGCCACCGACAATTTGCGCACCGGCGGTGCTTCCATCTCTCTGATCCGCTTCGGGCGCCAGACCAATGTGCTTTCCGGTGCCAGACCGGCCGGTGATACCCCCGCCGAAGTCGCTCAGATCTCCGGCGCGCCGGTTGCTCCGACCCTGCCGGTGTCTGCTGTATTGCCCCCCGCCACCTCGCCAGTCATCGGTGCGCTTGGCCTGCCGGTCGCTGCCGGTGTGAACGCCGATACCGAGCCCCCTCTTGGTCTTCAATAAGGATGCGGCCCCAGAAATGAGAACCCACATGACATCCCCAAACCATGCCGGCCGCACGCGAAGTAAACCCTGGTCGGCTCATATGTCGATCTGGCTGACCGGGCTTGTTTTTCTTGCCGCTTTTATGGCCGGCACCACCCATGCCGGCGCCGCCAACACATCACAATTGCGCATATCCGCCAACCAGATCGGCGCCACCCAGCGCCTTGAGGTTTCGGTCGCCAAATCGGTAATCGTCGACTTGCCGCTTGAAGCCTTTGAAGTCATCGTTTCCGAACCGGGGATTGCCAACGCCATTATGCGCACCCGTTCCCGGGCCATCGTTCAGGGCAATGCCATCGGTGAGACCAATGTCTTTTTCCTGGACGCCTCGGGGCGCAAGATCGCCGTGATCGAGATCTCCGTGGTGCAGGACACCGGCGGACTGGCGGCCATGATTTCGCGTTTGCTGCCGGGCAACAATATTCAGGTCCAGGGCTTTGGCCAGCGCATCGTCCTTGCCGGCACCGCGAATTCGGCGGACGATGTCGCCAAGGCGGTATCCATTGCCGGTCAATTTGCCGGAAACCCCGACAATGTGGTCTCCGTGGTCAATATCACCGGCGCCCAGCAGGTCATGCTCAAGGTGACCGTGGCTGAAGTCCAGCGTGAATCGGTCAAACAGCTTGGCATTGATCTTAATGCCACCTTTGCCTCCGGCGGCCTGACCACCGGCCTGCTCACCAACCCCGGTCTGGGTGGCGCCTCCGGGGTGATAAATTCCAACAGCCTCGGGATCGGGCTGGAAGTCGGCAACTTTGCCGTCGAGGCCACCATAAGCGCTCTGGAACGCCGTGGCGCCCTACGCACCCTGGCCGAGCCCACCCTGACGGCCCTTTCGGGTAAGCAAGCCCAGTTTCTCGCTGGAGGTGAATTTCCGGTGCCTGTTGGTATTGACGACGGGGAGATCACCTTTGAATTCAAGCGCTTTGGCGTGGATCTGACCTTTACCCCCACGGTTTTATCCAACGGCATAATTGCCCTTGATGTGGACACCATCGTTATCGAACTGTCCACGGAGGGCGGATTTTCCGCCGGTGGTATTACCATCCCCGCCACCAAGGAACGCCGGGCCCGCACATCGGTTCAGTTACCCTCTGGCGGCACATTGGCCATTGCCGGCCTGATCGAAGACAAGACCAAACAGCAATTCAACGCGCTCCCCGGCATCGGCAATGTGCCCATTCTTGGCGCCCTGTTCCGCAGCCGGGATTTCATTCACCAGCAAACCGAACTGCTCATTCTGGTCACCCCGTATCTGACCTCGCCCGGTCGGGCAAACCAGTTTGATCTGCCCACCGACAGCTTGGCTTTTTCCGGCGATGCGGAGGCGGTGTTCCTGGGAAATATGGGCAAGATTTACGGAGTCGGCGGCAATGGCCCGGTTGGCGATTATCAGGGCAATGTCGGCTTTATTCTCGATTGAACCCTCTAGCGACACGCGTTGCGTAAACGGAGAACGGTGAAAATGAACGATACCGATCAGGAACAGGCCCACACAGGCGCGGAAGAAACCGCCGGCGCCCGTCTGGTGCCGCGTATTACCATCCAGGCGTTCTGTCAGAATTCCGCCACCGCCCAGCTTATCGAGGAAGCGGCCACCGACCGCCGCATGATCAAGGCGGCCTTAACCACCCATAACGGCGGTATCGATGCGGCGGTAGAGATATACAAGACCAACCCCACGCCAAATCTGGTCATTCTTGAAACCACCCTGCGGCCTGAGGAAATTCCATCCTCCCTGGAGCGGCTGGCCGACGTATGTGATGAAACCACCAAGGTCGTCGTGGTCGGCCATGTCAACGATGTGCAGCTATATCGCGATCTCGTCCGTTCGGGCGTATCGGAATATCTGGTGATGCCCACCAGCGCATCGGCGCTGGTTTCCACAATCGTTGAGTTGTTCGTTGCAGAGGGCGCGGCCCCCATTGGCCGGACCATTGGTTTTTTCTCCGCCAAGGGCGGCGCCGGTTCCTCCACCCTGGCCCACAATATTGCCTGGGCCATGGCCCATAGTCTGCATCAGGATGTGCTTATTATGGATATGGACCTTGCCTTTGGCACCGCCGGTCTCAATTTCAATCAGGACCCGGTCAATGGTCTGGCCGACGCGGTGTTTGCCCCCGATAGCGTTGATGAGGTCATGATCGACCGTCTCATGTCCAAGGCCGCCAACCATATCAACCTGCTCACTTCCCCCGGTAGCCTGGAACGCACCTATGATTTTGGCCGTCGCGATTTTGAACAGATTGTCGAAATCTGCCAGCGCAATGTGCCCGCGGTCATTCTCGATCTGCCCCATGCCTGGAACGACTGGATCCGCCACACGCTGACCACACTCGATGAGATTGTCATTGTGGCCCAGCCCGATCTGGCCAATCTGCGCAACGCCAAGAATATCGTCGATACCATCAAGGCCATTCGGCCCTCGGACAACCCGCCGCACCTTATCGTCAATCAGGTCGCGATGCCCAAACGGCCCGAAATCGCCGCCAAAGAGTTCGCCGCGTCCATTGATTGCCGTTTGTCGGGACAAATCCCCTTTGATCCCGCCCTGTTTGGCACCGCCGCCAACAACGGTCAAATGATCGCCGAGGTCTCTGCCAGTCACAAGATCAACGACACCCTGCGCACCATTGCCCTGCAGCTTGCCGGACGCGCCAGCGCTTCGGTGCCGGCGAAACCGGTCGGCGCTCTGCCGGGCATCTTTCGCAAACTCAAACTCGCCTGAACCGGCGGCAATCCATCTAGCGTTCAGTAAGGGCTTCCATGTTTGGCAAACGTACAACATTTGGCGGTAACGCAGCAGCCGCGTCTGCACCCCCCCGGGCTCGCCAGACGCCGGCCGAAAAGCCCGCGCCTGCAAACCCCGGCACCGGTATGGCGGGTTCCCGGTCCGCCTCTGGCGGCGCCGATGGGCCTGCAAACGACCACAATTCGGAGCAGGTTGTCGATGTAACCGGCCCGGAGCGCACCCACGATCAGGAATATTTCCTGACCAAATCCTCCATCTTCAATGCGCTGATCGACTCCATCGATTTAAGCCAGCTCGCCACCATGGACGGCGAGAGCGCCCGCGAGGAAATTCGCGACATCGTCTCCGAGATCATCTCGTTAAAGTCGATTGTCATGTCGATTTCCGAGCAGGAGGATTTGCTTGAGGACATTTGCAACGATGTGCTCGGTTACGGGCCGTTGGAGCCGCTTTTGGCCCGCGATGATATTGCCGACATCATGGTCAACGGCGCCCATAGCTGTTTCATCGAGGTCAATGGCCAGGTCCGGTTGACCAATGTCCGCTTTCGCGACGATTCGCACCTCATGAATGTATGTCAGCGTATCGTTTCCCAGGTTGGCCGCCGGGTCGACGAAAGTTCCCCCATTTGCGATGCCCGCCTGCCCGACGGCTCCCGGGTCAATGTCATTGCCCCCCCGCTGGCCATTGACGGCCCCACCCTGACCATTCGCAAGTTCAAAAAAGACAAGCTGACCCTGGACCAGTTGGTCAAATTTGGTTCCATATCCCCTGATGGTTCCAAGGTGCTGCAGATCCTGGGTCGCGTCCGGGCCAATATCCTGATCTCGGGCGGCACCGGTTCGGGCAAAACCACCCTGCTCAACTGCCTGACCGGTTATATTGATCGCGACGAACGGGTGATTACCTGCGAAGACAGTGCCGAATTACAACTCCAGCAGCCCCATGTGGTACGGCTCGAAACCCGCCCCCCCAATCTTGAGGGCGAGGGCGAAATCACCATGCGCGATCTGATCAAGAACTGCCTGCGCATGCGGCCGGAACGCATTATCGTCGGTGAGGTGCGTGGCCCCGAGGCCTTTGATCTGCTTCAGGCCATGAATACCGGCCATGACGGTTCCATGGGCACGCTGCACGCCAACTCCCCCCGTGAAGCCCTTGCCCGGCTGGAATCCATGATCACCATGGGCGGCTACTCGCTGCCCTCGCGCACCATTCGCGAAATGATCGTTTCATCCATTGACGTGGTGGTTCAGGCGGCCCGTCTGCGCGACGGTTCCCGGCGCATAACCCACATAACCGAAGTTCTCGGCCTCGAGGGGGATGTGATCGTTACCCAGGACATTTTCCTGTTCGACATCACCGGCGAAGACGCCAATGGCAAACTCACCGGCCTGCACCGGTCCACGGGCATCACCAAGCCCAGATTTGCCGAACGTGCCCGCTATTTCAATGAGGAAGCCAACCTGGTTGAGGCACTGGAAAGTTCAAACATCGAGCAACACCAGACGGTGAACAACTGATGGGTCTGAAATCATGACGCCGATTATCCTGATTGTTCTGGCTGTGGTTGCCGTTCTGGCTGGCGGGTTTGCCCTGGTGCCTGGAATGGCCAGCGGCGGACTTGCCGACAAACGCAAGAAAGCCCTGCGCGGCGAAATCCCGTCGCCCCGGGTTGCTGAAAGCGCAAAGCGCCAGCGCGACACCCGCCGGCGAACCATATCGGACGCCGTCAAATCCCAGCAGGTCGCGTTGGAAAAACGCCGCCGCAAGCCCACCCTGCAAATGCGCCTGGAACAGGCCGGCTGGAAGATCCGCCGCGAGGCTTTTATTCGCAACTCCGTTCTCATCGGCCTGTTTATTGGCGGTGTCGCCATGTTTTTGGAAGTGCCGGCCCTGTTTGCGTTTGTTTTCGGGGTGGCCGGGGCTTATGTGCTGCCCACCTTCTGGCTCAAGCGCGCCACCAAAAAATTTCAGGCAAAATTTCTCGACGAGTTTCCCAACGCCATTGAAACCATTGTCCGCGGGGTCAAATCCGGCCTGCCGTTAAACGATTCCATCCGCGTGGTCGCCAAGGAGACCAAAGAGCCGGTGCGTTCCGAATTTGCCCGGGTCCTTGAGCAGCAATCGGTTGGCAAAAACATGCACGAGGCGGTGGACATTCTGTTCGACCGTGTGCCCCGCTCCGAAGTCAACTTTTTTGTCGTTGTCATTTCTGTTCAGCAGCAGGCTGGCGGCAATCTTTCCGAGGCCCTGACCAATCTCGCCCACGTGTTGCGCAACCGCAAGAAAATGCAGGGCAAGGTCAAGGCCATGTCTTCCGAAGCCAAGGCCTCGGCCATGATCATTGGCGCGTTGCCGTTTCTGGTTGCCGGGCTGGTCTCTCTGGTCACGCCGGACTATTTGCTGGTTCTGTTTACCACCACCATCGGCCTGTTCTGGCTTGGGGTCGCTGTCGTCATGCTCTCCCTGGGCACATTCATCATGAACCGCATGATCCAGTTTGATGTCTAGGGTCATCCCCGATCACCGCTGCAACACACCCCCCGCCGGGTTTGGTGTGCCCCTGGCCCGGTGCAATTTTGCCCGTGCCCTGACGAACGGAAATGTTCCATGTCGATCTTTGACACGCTGACCAGCCCTGATTTTCTGGTCGCCGTGTTTGCCGCCATTTCGGCGACAGCGGTGATTTTCACCTTCGGCGCCCAGTTTTTTGACCGTTCCGACATGAAGGTGCGCATCAAAAAAGTCGCGCTTGAACGCGAACGGTTGCGGGCCGTGGAAATGTCTCGCCTGCGCGGCGACAAGGGCTCCACCGAGCGCGCCAGCCGTGCCGAGGCCAAAGGCTTCATAAAGAGTTTTGTCGAGCGGTTGTCGTTGCGCAAGGCCTTTGATGATGGCACCGCGGTCGCCAAGCTGGCCAACGCCGGCTATCGCTCCCCGGCCCATTTGACCACCTATTTGTTTCTGCGTTCGGTTTCGCCCATTGCCCTGTTGCTGATCTCGTTCTTTTATCTCGGGTTTGTAGTTATGCCCGACCGCCCTTTGTATCTTATTGCGCTTTATTCCGCCGGCATTGGCCTGCTGGGCAACTATTTGCCCTCGATCCTGCTTAAAAACCAGATCATCAAGCGCCAGAAATCCATCCGCCGCGCCTGGCCCGATTGCCTTGATCTGGTGTTGCTGTGTGTGGAAAGCGGCATGTCCATCGAGCACGCCTTAAAGCGCGTCGCCAAGGAAATTGGCATGCAAAGCCCCGAACTGGCCGAGGAAATCACCCTGACCACGGCGGAGTTGTCGTTTCTCGAAGACCGCACACGCGCCTATGAGAATCTCGGGCTGCGCACCGGGCTCGATGGGGTCCGCCAGGTCATGACCTCGCTCATTCAGGCCGATCGCTATGGCACTGCGGTGGCAACCGCGCTGCGGGTAATGGCCGAGGAGGGCCGCGAACAGCGCATGGCCGAGGCGGAGAAAAAAGCCGCGTCTCTGCCGCCAAAGCTGACGGTGCCGCTGATCCTGTTCTTTTTGCCGGTGCTGTTTATCGTGGTGATTGCCCCGGCCATGATCCGGGTGTTCTCGCAAAACGTTTCAATCGGGTTTTAGGGCCGACGGCCCACTGTCCTGATCTGCCGGTTTTCCGGTCCAGCCCAACCCGGGCAATTGCGCTTTGGCCAGGCGGCTCACTTCAGTTCTTTTATTTGGACCAAAGCTGTCGCGCTTCGTTTTAGAACCTGTCCGGCTTGAAATGGCCTCTCCGATTCTGGCAATCGCCTCCTCGCTTTCACGCAGCGTAAGCCCGTGGGCCGTGGGCCTGGAAATTGTGGGTCATGTGCGCCCACACATCAAGCACCACATCGACGCCCTGATCGCGATTGGTTTTGGCAAAATCGCGGATCATATCGACAAAAATCTCCTTGCCTCCCGCTTGCAGGTAGATGGGCGCGAGCCCGCGAAAATCCTGATAGATGGGCGAAAGCTGCTCCCGGGTGAAATTCCCGTCACCCTTCAGCCATTCGGCGAATTTTAACGCCATATATCCCTGCACCAGATCGTATCGGTCGTTACCAAAAAAACTGGCGCCCCGCTCCGCGATATCGGTCCAGGGGCACAAACCGATGGCCAGCGCCGGTTGCGGCAGGTGCGCTTTTCGCAAACCGATCAAGGTCATCAGGGCCAGATGTCCACCAGCGGAGTCCCCGGCAAGGACAAGTTGCCCGGGCTTGATCCCTTGCGCCAGCATGAACCGGTAAGCTGCCAGTGCATCTTCTTGTTGCGCGGGATGAGCATGCTCGGGGGTAAGCCGGTAGTCCGGCGCAAATACGCTCATTCCAAGCGTGCTGGCCAGCATCATCGCAAAACGCCTGCTGATGGCGCTGTGAAATGCATACCCCCCGCCGTG
>JAADFY010000246.1 GCA_013152625.1 Alphaproteobacteria bacterium | reverse complement strand
CTTAACCCCAGGGAACAGAACTACATTTGCGAACAACAACAAGGCTGCGGAGACTTGCTCGCGCGGGGTGTGGCTCTTTTGTTTCACGGCTAACCCCCCGCCAGCAGGCCAGCTGAGCCGTCCCAGACCAGTTTGAGTGCCAGCAGAAACACCAAAGAGTAGGCCACCTTGTAAAACAGGTCGGCCGAGATGCGGCGCACCAGATAAACCCCGAGCAACATGCCGCCAATGGCCACCGGCGACAGGGCGGCGGCTGCCGTGAGGTTGGCGCCGCTCAACTGGCCCAGAAATCCGTATGGCACCAGTTTTATCGTATTGACGATGGCGAAAAACACCACGGATGTGCCGGCAAACAGCGCCGGTTCCATGCGCTGGGGCAGGGTGTAGATCTGATAGGGCGGCCCGCCGGTATGGGAGACAAAACTGGTAAAACCGGCCACCGAACCCCAGAAAACGCCCCAGGGTTTGGAAGGCGTTCCGGCGGCCAGCCTTTTTCGCAAGGGAAACCAGTGGTCCAGGACAAAAGCGAGGGTGATCAAACCGATCATCAGCCGGACGGCACTTTCCGATGTGACCGCCCATAAAATCCAGCCCATACCAATGCCGACCACCGCACCGGGCAGCATGATTTTTAGAATACCGAGATCAAAACCGCGCCGATAGGCGAGCAATCCGATGACATCCATCACCAGCAAGACCGGCAGCAGCAGGCCGGCCGCCTCTCGGGCCGGCATGATCAGGGTCAGCAGCGGCACACCGACCATGGAGATGGGGCCGATCAGGCCCGATTTGGCCAGGGCGACCAGAAACACGGCGGTGGCGGCGACCGCGAATGAAACGGGGTCTGTCAGCATGGGAAATATTCAATCAGAGCGCAAATGAAACAGGCGCTCTATTGGGAACGGGCCTTGGCCTCTTTGTCAATGTGGTCGGCATCGGACTGCCAGCCGGTGCCCTTTTCGGCCCCGGCCTGTTCGCGGTCGTCGCGCATGGTCTGGGCGAGGATTTCCCGGGACCGAATGACGTAGGAACGCAAATCCTCATCGTTGTCGCGCAAGGCGTGGGTGTTGCGAAGCAATTCGTCATCATGGCGTTCGAACGCTCTGGCGATGCGGTCGGTCTGGTGGGCGCCATAACCCAGGGTGACCAGGGATTTGGCCGCCAGGGCAAGGGCGGAACGAAACGTCTCGCGCTCGAAAACCCTGATGTCGCGATCCATGAGTTCGAACGCGTGGCCGCGGGAAAGAGCGCGAACCGCCAGTTTCGCGTTGGGGAAATTCTTTTGGACCACATCGCAAATGGTGTTGATATGGGCGCGGTCATCCACGGCGACCACGATCAGCCTTGCCTCGGCGGCCCCGGCGGCCTTGAGCAGATCAAGGCGGGCGGCGTCGCCGTAAAATACCTTGAAGCCAAAGCGGGAAACCTGCTCGATCTGGGCCGGATCGTGATCGATCAAGGTGGTATCGAACCCCTGGGCATGCAGCAACCGGCCAATGATCTGCCCAAAGCGGCCATAGCCCAGAACCAGAACCTTGCCCGCCGTTTCGCCCATATCGGGAATGCCCGGCTCGGCGGCAGGGCAGCAGGGGAGCGGCCAACCGGTCAAAGGCCAAAACAAGGATCGGGGTTAAGGCCATGGACAGGGCAACCGTCACATTGAGCATATCGGCCAGGGCGGTGGGAATGGCCCCCTCGACCAGCGCGAACTGCAACAGAACAAAAGCGAACTCGCCCCCCTGCGCCAGCAGAATGGCCATGAGCAGGCAATCGGCAAATACCAGACGGAAGGATTTGGCGATGGCGAACAGGACGGCAAACTTGATCCCCACCAGTGCGGCGACCATGGAAACGATCATGACCGGCTGGGCCATGAGCACCGAAAATTCTATCGAAGTGCCGACGGATATAAAAAACAGGCCCAGCAACAGGCCCTTGAACGGTTCAATATCGCTTTCCAGCTCATGGCGAAATTCGCTGTCGGCAAGGATCATGCCCACCGCAAACGCGCCCAACGCTGCGGACAGACCGATCCATTCCATCAGCAAGGCCGCGCCGACCACCAGGAACAGGGCTAAAGCTGTAAAAATCTCGCGAATACCGGTCTTGGCAATAAAGCGCATGACGGGGCGCAACAAATAGCGCCCGGCGATAAACATAAGGGCAAAAACCCCGATAATGCGCACCCCGGACAACCAGGCCGGTTCACCCGCGCGCGCCGCTTCACGGGCGGCATGTTCACTGGGGGCTACCGGTGCGTCCGGCAGGCCGGCGACCACGAGCAGGGGAACGGCGGCGAGCATGAAAATAATGGCGATGTCCTGAAACAGCAAAATGGAAAAACCGGACCGGCCGGTATCGGTTTGCAGGATCTTACGCTCGCCCATGATCTGCAGGGCAATGGCCGTGGAGGAAAGGGCCAGGGCCAGCCCGGCGACGAGGCTGGATTGCCAGGGAAAACCTAGGGAGAAAACCAGGCCGGCGATTACGACAACGGTGACAAAAACCTGGGTAAAGCCCATGCCCAGCAATCGGGAACGCATGTTCCACAATTCGCGGGGCTGAAGTTCAAGCCCGATCAGGAACAACATCATGACGACGCCAAACTCGGCAAATCCGAGAATGGTTTCGGGGTCGGTTACGAATTGCAGGGCGTATGGGCCGATGAGCACCCCGGCGATCAGATAGCCCAGGACCGAACCGAGCCCGGTGGCCTTGGCGATGGGTACCACAGCTAACGCGGCGGCCAGAAAGACAAAGGCGGCGAACAAAAACCCCTCTTCCATTATGTTTCATCCTCCAAAAGCGCGTTGAGCTGATCGACCAGCACCCCGGCGTGCTGTTCGAGTTGTGCATCGGCGGCGTTGCGGGCGTGGTGGAAAATCAGCGGCGGCAGCCAGGCCATGCCGCAAAAATTTACCGTCTGGCGCATGGGGGCGAGAAAATCATCGACCGGGGCCCCATGGACGCCATCGGCAACGTAGGCGTCTTCATGGGAGCCGGTGGTGATCGAGGCCAGAAATTTTTTGCCCTGCAGGGCGGTGCCGCCAGGTCCATAAGCCCAGCCGACGCGAAAAGTCCGGTCGAACCATTCCTTGAGCAGGCCGGGCATGGCGTACCAGTATATGGGATGCTGGACGACCAGAGCTTTGGCGTTCGAGATCGCCTCGCGGGCCTCGGTGCCCTCGATATAAAGATCAGGATGTCGGGCGTAAAGATCGAGCAGTTCGACCCCCGCAACGCCGGCGGCGGCTTTGGCCAGACGTTTGTTGGCGCGGGAATGGGGCAGGTCAGGGTGGGCCAGAACGAACAGAACTTTCGCGTTCAAAAATTGTGCTCCCTGCAAAATTTGTGCTCCCTTTATGAACTGCCCTGGCCGGTGGCTTATTTGGTTTGCCGGTGGCGGGACCCTTATCCTGATTTAACCTCATCGGTACTCTTGTCTTCACCGGGGTTTTCGGCTTCGGGGTCGGGGGTGTCGGCTTCCGGGTCCGGGGTGTCGGCTTCGGG
>JAADFY010000245.1 GCA_013152625.1 Alphaproteobacteria bacterium | reverse complement strand
GGTCCGCTCGGTACTTTATGTGCCGCCCTCCATGCCTGTGCCCGACCTGCTCCAGTCCATGCAGGCGACACGTATTCATATGGCCATCGTGGTGGATGAATATGGGGGAACCGATGGTCTGGTCACCATTGAAGACATGCTTGAATCGGTGGTGGGGGACATTGAAGACGAACATGACGATGATGAGGATGAGCATGTGCACGCCACAGCCGAGGGCGTTTTCATTGCCGACGCCCGCGCCGACCTGACGGAGCTGCGCGATATCATCGGTACCGATTTCGACATCGGCGACCAAAGCGAAGATGTCAGTTCTCTGGGCGGTCTGGTGGTCTCCCTGCTGGGGCGGGTACCGGTGCGCGGCGAACTCGTTACCAAACTTCGTGGTTTTGAACTTGAAATTATAGCCGCCGATCCGCGCCGGGTGCGCAAGGTACGCATTACGCGCCGACGGCGGCCCGCCCGACCCGTTGCCGCCCGGGGCCGAGCCCATGGGGCAACAGGCGCCCAAACACCACCCGCCAAATCACCGGCGCCGGTGGAGAAAACCGAAAAGACATAGCCTGATCAATCCGCCCCTTTTTTCAAGGCCCGCTACTGGCCCCAAGGTTATCAGCCCCAAGGTCATCAGCCCCAAGGTCATCAGCCCCAAAGCCGGGACCCATAAACGGAGAGCCATTCTTTGCTGACCGCGCTGGCCAACTCGCTCATACTCAGCTTTGGCTGGCGGCGCCTGTTATATTCAGCGCTGGCCGGCGCCGTCGGCGCTTTATCCCTGCCACCGTTTTTTGTCCTGCCGGCGCTGTTTGTGGCGATGCCGGTGCTGGTGTGGCTTTTAGACGGGATCGAGCCGGGCACAAGCTGGCGGCAACGGGTGTTCGGACCGGCCTTTTGGGTGGGTTGGGCGTTCGGGTTCGGCTGGCTGGTGGTGGCCCTGCACTGGCTGGGGTGGGCCTTTTTCATCGAGGCGGAAACATTTGCCTGGGCGGCCCCGCTGGCCATTGTCGGATTGCCGGCGGTGCTGGCGATTTTTTTCGGACTGGGCACCTCGCTGGCAAAACTCATGTGGAGCGATGGCGGGCACCGAGTGCTGGCTCTGGCCGGGGCGCTTTCAATAACCGAACTGGCCCGGGGCCATATATTATCCGGTTTCCCGTGGGCCATGCCCGGCTATGCCCTGTCGGCCACCGAGCCACTTATGCAAATGGCCTCGATTTTCGGCGTTTACGGCATGGGGTTGTTTGCCCTTGTGGTTGCGGCAACACCGGCGTTGATCTGGCCGGGGGAGGGAAGAACGCTCGTTAACCGTCTGGCCCCGCTTGGGGCGGCGATTTTCGGGCTGGGGCTGGCCGCCGGCTGGGGCTACTGGCGGATTGAAACCACAGATATTGCCATGCGGCCCGACATTCGCCTCCGCCTGGTGGACCCTGCCCTGCCCCAGGCCGAAAAATGGCGGCCCGGCAATCGCGAGCAGGTTTTCGCCCAGTTGATCGATCTCTCGCGTTCTCCCCCCGGTGTGGGGTTTGCACCGCTCGATCAGGTTACCCAACTGATCTGGCCCGAAGCGGCGTTGCCGTTTTTCGTCGCCGAACAATCCGACGCACTTTCAAGAATTTCCCGCCTGCTGCCCCCTGCCACAACGCTGATTACGGGCACCGTACGTCGCAAGCCGGAGGCGGGGAATGCCGCGGACCGACAAAACGCGCCGGTTACAAATTCCATTGTCGCCATCAATGATGTGGGCGAAATCGTCGCCGGCTATGACAAGCGCCGGCTGGTGCCTTTTGGCGAGTATCTGCCCTTTGCTAGCGCTCTTGGAGCCGTGGGGCTGGCGCCCCTTGCCGCCAGTTTGAACACTTTTGCCCCCGGCGACGCGGTTCAGGCACCTTTTTCGGCCGGCAACGCCCCGCCCCTGTTGCCCCTGATCTGCTATGAAGCCATATTTGCCGGCGGCCTGGGCCCCCAGACCGAAACCGCCCAGTGGTTGCTTAATCTGACCAACGATGCCTGGTTTGCTGGCTCCATCGGTCCCGCCCAGCATTTCGAACAGGTGCGGTTGCGGGCCGTGGAGGAGGGCCTGCCCTTGGTCCGGGTGGCCAATCGCGGTACCACGGCCATAATCGATCCGCTGGGCCGGGTGGTTCGATCTCTGAATGGCAGCGCTCCGGCGGTGCTCGACGGGCCGTTACCCTTTCCGGTTAAGGTAACTATCGCCCGGCGCTACTTATTGTTGCCATTCTTTATTATGCTCTTTGTGACATTGGGAATTGTCCTGATAAGAAACAGGACCCAACGGCCTTGATAGAGCATTGTGACCATCACCGCACGAAAACCAGACCCCATCGACATTAACGTTGGCCGGCGTATACGCGCCCGCCGACGCATACTGCATTTGAGTCAGTCCTCTCTGGGCCAGGCGGTGGATGTTTCGTTCCAGCAAATCCAGAAATATGAAAAAGGCACCAACCGGGTCGCCGCTTCGAAACTGGCGCAAATTGCCGCAGCGCTGGGGGTGGACACCTCACATTTTTATGCCAACGATCCGTCCCTCGCGACATCGGCGGGCGCAGCCGGGTTTGGCGAAGCCGGGCAGGAGATCATTGCGGAAACCACCGAGGAGGCGCGCCTGCTGGGTGCCTTTAATCGTATCGCAAGCCCCGATTTGCGCCGCAATCTGCTTGAAATTGCCGAGCGGCTGGCCGAAGGCAAACCAAAGCGCTGATCCCGGCGGAGCGCCAACCGCGACCGCAAAAGATATAAACTAAGCTTTATATCCGTCTTGACCCACCGCATCTACGCTGGCAGAACCGACCTCAAACTTGTCGTGGGAGCCGGCATTTTGCCGGCCTTCGCTTGCACGGAGGTACGACTTTGGCCCGATCCACCTATTTTTTTACATCCGAATCAGTTTCCGAGGGGCACCCGGACAAGGTGTGCGACCGGATCTCCGATGAGATCGTCGATATGGTGTATCGCGAAGCAAGAAAAACCGGTACCGACCCCGCCGCCGTGCGCATCGCATGCGAAACCCTGGCCACCACCAACCGGGTCGTCATCGCCGGCGAGGTCCGGGTGCCGCCGTCCCTGATCAAAAAAGACAAGTCGGGCAAGGATGTTATCAATCCGGCCAAATTCCGCTCCGCCGCCCGAAGGGCCATTCGCGCCATCGGCTACGAGCAGGACCGGTTTCACTGGCGGACCGCGCGCATTGATGTGCTCTTGCATTTCCAGTCGGCCAATATTGCCCTGGGGGTCGATAACGCTGCGGATCAGCAGGGCGACGAAGGGGCCGGCGATCAGGGCATCATGTTTGGCTACGCCTGCCGGGAGACCCCCGATCTCATGCCCGCCCCGATCTATTACGCCCATCGAATTCTGGAACTTCTGGCTCAGGCGCGCCATTCGGGAACCGGGGGTGCGGAAAAACTGGGCCCGGATGCGAAATCCCAGGTCACCGTGCGCTATGTGGACGGGAAGCCCACCGAGGTCACCCAGATCGTCGTTTCTACCCAGCATGTGGACGAGACCTTAACATCGGGCGATGTCCGCGCCATTGTCGAACCCTATGTGCGCGAGGCCCTTGGCGACCTGCCCATCGCCGACAACTGCATCTGGTATGTCAATCCCACCGGAAAGTTCGTCATTGGCGGCCCGGACGGCGATGCGGGTCTGACGGGCCGCAAAATAATCGTTGATACCTATGGCGGGGCGGCCCCCCATGGGGGCGGCGCGTTTTCAGGCAAGGACACCACCAAGGTCGACCGGTCCGCCGCCTATGCGGCGCGTTATCTGGCCAAAAACCTGGTGGCGGCCCGGCTGGCGGATCGCTGCACGATCCAGCTGTCCTATGCCATCGGTGTCGCCCAGCCCCTTTCGATATATGTCAACACCCACGACACCGGTAAAATGGCCGACGAGGATCTTGAAACCCTCATGCGCACCGTTATGGACCTTTCACCGTCCGGCATACGGCGCCACCTTGATCTTAACCGGCCCATTTATGCCAAGACCTCAGCTTATGGGCACTTTGGCCGCAAACCGGGCCGCGACGGATCGTTTTCATGGGAGCGCACGAACCTGGTTGCAGCCCTTAAAGCTGCCGTCCGAGAGCGCAGGGCGGCATAATCGTTTCCGGCAAAGATCAGCATTCCGACCCCCGGGCCTTTTTTGGCCGACGGGCCGGCAAGGGTCTTAGAGCCGGCCGGCGCTCGCTGATCGAGAAAAACCTGCCCTGGCTGGAAATTGTACTGCCCGAAAAAGGACTGCTGGCGCCAGCAACCCTGTTTGACCACCCCCGGCGTCTGGCGCTTGAAATCGGGTATGGCGGCGGCGAACACCTGGTCTCTCTGGCCGGCGGGCACCCGCAATCGGGGTTTATCGGCTGCGAGGTTTATTCGGGCGGTATTGCAAAAATTCTCCAATCAATCGCCGACAACCGGTTGGCCAATATCGCGCTTTATGCCGATGACGCCATAAAACTCCTCATGGGACTGGAACCGGCCAGCCTTGATGAAATTTTCCTGCTGTATCCCGATCCGTGGCCAAAAACCCGCCATCGAAAACGCCGGTTCATTTCCACCGCCACGGTGGCCGAAATGGCCCGGGTGCTCAGGCCGGAGGGGGTGCTGTATTTCGCCACCGACATCAAAAATTACGCCGACTGGACCCTGGCCCACCTTGCCCGCTCGGGTGCCTTTGATCTGGCGCCGGGGGCTTTGGAACAGGCCCATATTCCGTTCAAGGGCTGGCGCCCGACCCGCTACGAGCAAAAGGCACGGGCCGAAGGGCGGGCAACCAGCCTCTATTTCACCTTCACGCGCAACCGGACCAAACCAGAGGTTGCCGAACAGGGGCTCCTGCCCGGCAAATAGCCGCGCTTTTTTTCTTGCGCAAGCTGTCGCGGGGGAGTATATCTGAATGCAACATCTCAGGGTTAACCGGAGGGTGGGTGCCAAAAACGGCCCCGCTCTTTTTGTTTGACCAAAATTGCAATGGCGCCAGAACGGGAACTGGTTTGAGCGACTTTTTTAACGAAAAGAGATATGTGCGTGAGACGGGGGTCGAGACCCGTATTGCGGAGCTGTGTGCGCCCGTTGCCGCGTCGCTGGGCTATCGGCTGGTGCGGGTGCGCCTGACGGGCAAGGGCGTCAAAACCCTGCAGATCATGGCCGAAAACGAACAGGGCGAGTTTACCATCACCGATTGCGAAGCCTTAAGCCCGGACCTGTCGGCGGTGCTGGATTTGGATGATCCCATCCAGGGTGAGTATTTTCTCGAGGTCTCTTCGCCCGGCATTGACCGGCCGCTGGTGCGGCTGTCCGATTTCGAGCGCTGCTCGGGCCTTGAGGCAAAAATCGAAACCCGGCAGCCGATTAACGGGCGCCGGCGCTATCGCGGCGCTCTGGCGGGCACCCATGGAGACCACGTCATCATACATCTGCCCGAACAGCCCGACGGGGCCGACCGGAAGGTTGAAATTGCGCTAAGCGAACTGTCGGACGCCAAACTGATCCTGAACGACGCGCTGCTTGAAGCGGCCCGAAAAGTACAGGAAAATTCAGACCAAAATCTCCTTGATGATCCCAATATCGAACTCATCGAGGAGCCCCGATCCGAAGTCCCGCAGGAAACCGTGCGAAAAAGTACCGGGTAACCGGTCAACACACCACCAAGGAGACCTCAAATGGCCGTTAGTGCCAACAAGCTCGAACTGCTGCAGATCGCCGACGCCGTCGCCCGGGAAAAATCCATCGACCGGGTAATCGTCATCGATGCCATGCAGGACGCCATTCAAAAAGCGGCCCGTACCCGCTATGGGGCCGAAACGGAAGTGCGGGCCGAAATCGATCCCAAGACCGGCGAATTGCGCCTGTGGCGTTTGCTTGAAGTGGTTGAAAATGTGGAAGAATTCGGGCGCCAGATCACCCTTGCCGACGCCAAATCCAAAAACAGCGCCGCCAATCTTGGCGATTTTCTGACCGAGCCGCTGCCCCCGTTTGATTATTCGCGTATCGGCGCCCAGTCGGCCAAGCAGGTCATTGTGCAAAAGGTGCGCGATGCGGAGCGCGAGCGCATGTATGACGAATATCGCGACCGGATCGGCGAAATCGTCAACGGCTCCGTCAAACGGGTCGAATATGGCAATGTCATTGTCGATCTGGGCCGGGGCGAGGCGATCATTCGCCGCGATGAGCTTATCCCGCGGGAATCGTTTCGCTATGGTGACCGGGTTCGCGCCTATGTTTATGACGTGCGCCGGGAGCAGCGCGGGCCGCAGATTTTCCTCTCGCGCACCCATCCCCAGTTCATGGCCCGCCTGTTCATGCAGGAAGTGCCGGAAATTTACGATGGCGTCATTACCATTCGCTCCATTGCCCGGGATCCCGGGTCCCGGGCCAAGATCGCGGTGACTTCCTCGGAAAGCTCCATCGATCCGGTCGGGGCCTGCGTGGGTATGCGCGGCTCCCGGGTGCAGGCGGTGGTCAATGAATTGCAGGGCGAGAAAATCGATATTATCCCGTGGACCGAATCCATTGCCAGCCTGGTGGTTTCAGCATTGCAACCGGCCGAGGTGGCCAAGGTGGTTCTGGACGAACAGGCGGAACGTATCGAAGTGGTGGTGCCCGACGAGCAGCTTTCCCTGGCGATTGGCCGCCGGGGCCAGAATGTGCGGCTGGCCAGCCAGCTTATCGGCTGGGATATCGATATCCTGACCGAGCAGGAAGAAAGCGAACGCCGGCAGAAGGAATTTGTCGAACGCTCCGAAATGTTCATGAACGCGATGAATGTGGACGAAATGGTCGCTCAGCTGCTCGCATCGGAGGGCTTTTCTTCCCTGGAGGAAGTTGCCTTTGTGGAGTTGGATGAAATTGCCTCCATCGACGGGTTCGACGAGGATACCGGCACTGAAATTCAGGCCCGGGCCCGGGAATATCTCGAACAGCTTGAAAAAGAACGCGACGCCGAGCGCAAGGCGCTAGGGGTTGCCGACGAACTGTATGAAATTTCGGGACTGACCGCGATGATGCTGGTGGCGCTTGGCAAAGAGGAAATCAAGACCATCGAGGATTTTGCCGGCTGTGCTGCCGATGATCTGGTGGGCTGGGTTGAACGAGTGGACGGTGAGGTCAAGCGTTTTGAAGGGACGTTCTCCGAATTCCCCGTCTCCCGGGAGGAAGCGGAGGAAATGATCATGACCGCTCGGCTCAAGGCCGGATGGGTGACCGAGGCCGATCTGGCGTCCGCCAAGGATGGCGAAGCCGCCGAGGAAGGCGAAACAGCTGATGACGCGGAAGCCGGCGCCGGTGAAACAGATGATGCGGGGACCAAAGGCGCCGAAGAAGCGCCCCCGTCTCCATCCGGATCATGAAGGATCATGTTCGCCGATCATGCCCCACAAAGCTCAGCCCAAAACCCGTGAATGCTGCCTGACCAGGCAAAGCCGGCCCGTGACCGAACTGGTCCGATTCGCGGTGGGGCCGGACGGCATCCTGGTACCTGATATTGACGGGCGGGCCGGCGGACGCGGGGCCTGGGTGCTTGCCGATCAAGGCAGCGTAGAGCAGGCGATGGCCAAAAACGCCTTTGGCCGATCGCTAAAATCTCCGCTCATCATTCCCAAGGACCTTGCGCAACTCACCGCTGCCCGTCTAGAACAGCGCGTGCTGGGTGCGTTGGGCCTGGCCCGCAAGGCCGGTCAGATCGCCATCGGGGCGACCAAAGTCGAAAAAGCAATCTCGGCGGCAACTATCGTGGCGCTGATTACGGCCAGCGACGGGCGGCCCGACGGGCGTCGCAAGATGTTTGGCGCGTTAAAGGCCGCCGGGCTCGGATTTCTGCCCCGATACGGCTCGTTAAGCTCGAACCAGTTGAGTTTGGCATTGGGCTATGAAAATGTAATACATGCCGCGCTTACCGGAGGCGCTGCAGCGAGTTCGGCAATGGGGTGTTTTGAACGGCACCACACATATATAAACGGCCCAGACCATAAGGCGGGCCAACAGAATGAAGAAGCAATGTCCGATGGCGCAGGGCAAAATCGGGCAAGCAGCCAAGTAACGGGTGCGGACGGGGAAGTTGTTAACTAAATGAGCGACGATATCAAGCGTACCGATAAACCTTCGGGAACCGGTGGCAGAAAAACACTAACTCTTAAATCCTCGCCCGCTTTCGGTGCGCGGCCCGGCGGTATGCGTACTTCGCGAACCGTTGTCGTGGAAAAGCGAACCCGCCGCCTTAATCGGCCCGGAACCGCCTCCGCCCAGCCCCATCCCCAGGGTGCCACCCCGCCACCAAAGCCGGCACCGGCCCCCACCAGGGCGCCGGAACGTCCTGGCCCGCGACCAGGGGGCCTGACCGCTCAGGAATCCTCGGCCCGTGAACGGGCCCTTTTGGAAGCTGCCAAACGGTCGGTTTCGGAAAAACGTGAGGCAGAGGAAAATGACCGGCGCCGGGCCGAAGAAGACGCCCGCCGCCGCAGCGCCCGCGAAGAGGCCGAGCGCATCACCGCAGAAGCGGCCGCAACCGCCGACGCCGAGCGGGTTCGCGTGCAGCGCGAAGAAGCCAAGACCCGGGATGCATTGCGGGCGCGTGCCGAACCGGAACCGGCGCCGGCCACCAAACGTCCCGGCCGGGGACCGGGCAGTTTTGTCGGCGCTGAAGAACTCGAGCGCGCGCGCCGGGCGGCGCGCCCCACACCGACCAAAAAACCGGTGGGCGGGGATCGGCGTAAAAACCGCCTGACCGTGACCACCGCCCTGCAAGGGGACCGGGATCGCGCGCCTTCGCTGGCCGCCATGCGCCGCCGCCGGGAAAAACAACGGGGCAAGCCTGCCGGGCCCCAGGAAAAAATCTCGCGCGAAGTGACCATTCCCGAAGGTATTACCGTTCAGGAGCTGGCAAACCGGATGGCCGAACGTGCGGTCGATGTGATCAAACTGCTCATGCAGCAGGACCAGATGGTCACCATAAATGATGTTCTGGATGCCGATACCGCCGACCTGATCGCCACTGAAATGGGCCATACGGTCAAACGGGTGGCCGAAAGCGACGTGGAGGAAGGGCTGTTTGAGGAAGAAGAGGACGATTTGAACGCCGACAAGGCGCCCCGCCCGCCGGTTGTTACCATTATGGGCCATGTGGACCACGGCAAGACCTCACTGCTCGATGCGTTCCGCTCGGCCAATGTGGCCGCCGGCGAAGCGGGTGGTATTACCCAGCATATCGGCGCCTATCAGATCGAACGCGACGGGCAGATCATTACGTTTCTGGACACACCCGGCCATGAAGCGTTTACCGCCATGCGCGCCCGGGGTGCCGAGGCCACGGACATTGCTGTTCTGGTGGTTGCGGCAAATGATGGCGTCATGCCGCAAACCATTGAATCCATCAAACACGCCAAAGCCGCCGGCGTGCCCATCATCGTTGCGATCAACAAGATGGACATTCCGGATGCCGACCCCACAAAGGTGCGCAACGAATTATTGCAGCATGAGGTGTTTGTTGAGTCTCTGGGGGGCGAGGTTCTCGACGTTGAAGTTTCCGCCCTCAAACAGACCAATCTGGACAAGTTGCTTGAGGCCATTGTGTTGCAGGCGGAATTGCTCGAGCTGAAGGCGGTGCCCGAGGGCCGTGCCCAGGGCACGGTAATCGAAGCCAAGCTCGACAAGGGCCGCGGCGCGGTGGCAACCGTACTGGTCCAGCGCGGCAAGCTTAAAGTCGGCGATATCGTGGTGGCCGGTGGTGAATGGGCCAAGGTGCGCGCCCTGATCAACGACAAGGGCGAGCAGGTCAAAACAGCGGGCCCGTCCTCGCCGGTCGAGGTGCTTGGATTTTCCGGCGTGCCGGGAGCGGGCGACCGGTTCGGCGCCGTTCAGAGCGAGGGACGGGCGCGGGAAATCACCTCTTACCGTTTGCGGGCGGCACGCGAAAAGATCACCGGCGCCGAGCTTACTTCCCTGGAAAAAATGATGAGCCAGCTTTCGTCGGCGGATATGGCCCGCTTCCCCCTGGTGGTGAAGGGCGATGTGCAGGGCTCCATCGAGGCGATCTCGAGTGCCATTAGCAATATGGGCACCGATGAGGTCGCCGCCCAGGTGCTTTTGTCCGGGGTTGGCGGCATAACCGAAAGCGATGTTACCCTGGCGTCGGCCTCCAACGCGGTGGTCATGGGCTTTAACGTGCGTGCCAACAAACAGGCACAGGCACTGGCCGCCCGTGAGGGCGTGGAAATCCGCTATTACAACGTGATTTACAACCTGGTAGACGATGTGCGCGATGCCATGTCCGGCCTTTTGTCCCCCGAACGCCGCGAGACGTTTATCGGCAACGCCGAAATACTGGAGATTTTCAATATCACCCGGGTGGGCAAGGTTGCCGGCTGCCGGGTGACCGAAGGCACCGTGGAACGGGGCGCCGGGGTCCGGCTCATTCGCGACGAGATTGTCATCCACGAAGGCCAGCTATCCACGCTCAAGCGCTTCAAGGAAGAGGTGAAGGAAGTGCCTGTCGGGCAGGAATGCGGCATGGCATTTGAAAGGTATGAGGACATGCGCGCCGGGGACGTGATCGAGTGTTTCCGGGTCGAGCAGGTCACCAGAACCCTTCAAAGATAGCACGGAAATATCGAGCTCGAAATGACCAGAGCCACATCATCGACCCCTTCGGTGCGCATGTTGCGTGTGGGCGAACTGCTTCGTCACGCCGTGTCGGACCTTTTGGTGCGCAACGAAATCATTGACCCCGCACTCGACGGTGTATTTATCACAGTGCCCGAAGTGCGCATGACGCCAGACCTGAAACTGGCCAGCGTCTATGTCATGCCACTGGGCGGTGCCAATGCCCCCGAAGTGGTGGAGGCTTTAAACAGGCATAAAAAGTACATTCGCGGACAGCTTGGCCCGGCTCTTGACCTCAAGTTCACCCCCCAGGTGCGCTTTCTGGTGGATGAGACGTTCGATGAAGCGGGCCGGATCGACGCGCTTTTGCGTTCCAGCAATGTTCAGCGCGACCTGAACGACGACAGCTAATCGCAGGGCTTGAAAAAAAATGGCGCAAAACCCTCCCGCCAAAAAGCGTCCCAAACGCAATGTCTCGGGCTGGCTTGTTCTTGACAAGCCCTATGACATGACCTCGACCGAGGCGGTGGGCAAGGTCCGCTGGCTTTTTTCAGCCAAAAAGGCCGGTCACGCGGGCACCCTTGATCCCCTGGCCACCGGCGTGCTGCCCATCGCTCTGGGCGAAGCGACAAAAACCGTGCCGCCGGTTCAGGACGGCACCAAGATTTACCGGTTTGATCTGGCCTGGGGCCGGACAACAACCACCGGGGATGCCGAGGGCGAAACCCTGGAGACCTCAAACAACCGGCCATCCGAGGCCGAGGTGCGGGCAGCCCTGCCGGAATTTACCGGCACCATCACCCAGGTGCCGCCCGCTTTTTCCGCCATCAAGATCAACGGCGAGCGCGCCTATGATCTGGCCCGGGCCGGCAAAAAAGTCGACATGCCCGAACGTGAGGTGGAAATCACCCGGTTTGAGTTGCTCGAACATGGCCCGGAGCGCTCCCGGTTTGAAGTTACCTGCGCCAAGGGCACCTATATTCGCGCCCTGGCCCGGGATCTGGCCGAACATCTGGGGACAAAGGGCTATGTGGCGGGGTTGCACCGGGCCGCTGTTGGCGCCTTTACCAACGAAATTGCTGTAAATCTGGACGATCTGGAAGCCGCCGACCTGGAGGACCGCGATGCCATGCTTGCCCCGGTGGCTTCAGGGCTTGCCGGGCTTGTGGAAATTACCGTCGATCAGCGTCAGGCCGTTATCATTCGCCTGGGCAATCCGGTGTTACTGACCGGGGCGGGCGCCCCTATTTCCGTGACCAGCGCCTGGGCCTCGCTGAACGGGGAGGCAATTGCGCTGGGCTTTGTAGAAAAAGGCCAGTTCAAACCCAAACGGGTTATTCTCGCCCACTAATAACATCGAAAACCACAACCACCCTTTGCATTTGTCCACGCAATCGATTATAGCAGCGCCAGCCTTGGCAGGTTTTGCAAGGGCAGCAATCGGCCCCGGACTGGACGACATCCCGGACGCGGGCATCCCCCATCCTCCTCAGTTTTTAGAAAAGAGAAGAATTACGATGTCGATTACCCCTGAGCGTAAAGCCGAAGTCATGCAGGAATTCGCCACCAAAACCGACGATACGGGATCACCCGAGGTCCAGGTGGCGATCCTTTCCGAACGCATTTCCAATCTGACCGAACATTTCAAAGCCCACGGCAAGGACAATCACTCCCGGCGCGGCCTTTTGAAAATGGTCTCCCTGCGGCGGAGATTGCTGGACTATGTCAAGCGCAAGGATGACGCGCGTTATCGCAAACTGATCGAACGGCTGGGCCTGCGCCGCTAACCGGCGGGCCACAACGGGCGCGGACCATAAAGGGACCACGTCAAATTGAAAACGGGGCCTGACAGGAGCATGGCAGGATCGTCGGACGTTTCTTGAGCGCGACACAAGCGCCATGGAGCGTCTTGCCATCTTGCCCATGTTCCCGGCCCCCATACCCAAACAAAGGTGGCACCAGGCGGGCACACGCCCGGTCGGGCGCCGGCTTTAATTGAACATGAGGAAAAATATGTTTAATCACCACAAAGTTGAAATGACCTGGGGCGGCCAGCCCCTCACACTTGAGACCGGCAAAATCGCCCGTCAGGCGGATGGCGCCGTGCTCGCAACCCTGGGCGACACCGTGGTTCTGGCCACCGTTGTCAGCGCCAAAACCGCCAAACCGGGCCAGGATTTCTTCCCCCTAACCGTCAATTATCAGGAAAAGGCTTATGCTGCGGGCAAGATCCCGGGCGGCTTTTTCAAGCGCGAAGGCCGGCCCGCCGAGGCTGAAACCTTGATCTGCCGCCTGGTGGATCGCCCGATCCGCCCGCTGTTTCCCGCCGGGTACCGCAACGAGACCCAGGTGATCATCACCGTCTTGCAGCATGATCTGGAAAACGAGCCCGACGTGCTTGCCCTGGTGGCCACTTCGGCCGCCCTGACCATTTCCGGCGTGCCCTTCATGGGCCCGATCGGCGCCGCCCGGGTGGGGTTAATCGACGGGGAATATGTGCTGAACACCCCCATCGACCAGCGTTCGGATTCAAAGCTCGACCTGATCATGGCGGGCACCACCGATGCGGTTTTGATGGTGGAATCAGAGGCCAAGGAATTGTCCGAGGAGATCATGCTCGGCGCGGTCATGTTTGGTCATGGGGAAAGCGCCAAGGTGATCGATGCCATCATCAAACTGGCTGAACTGGCGGCCAAGGAGCCCCGGGAATATGCGGCTGAGGACTTAAGCGAGCTTGAGGGCGAAATGCTCAAAGTTTGTGAGGACGACCTGGGCGTCGCCTACAAGATTACAGCCAAGGAAGAACGCTATATCGCCATAGACGCCGCCAAGGCCAAGGTTCGCGCCCATTTCGGGGACGAAGACAACAATTGGACCGGTGAGCAGATCGGCACGGTGTTCAAATCCTTGCAGGCAAAAATCGTGCGCAGCAATATTCTGGATACCGGTGTGCGTATCGATGGCCGCGATCTGTCAACGGTTCGTCCGATTTCCGCGGAGGTTGGAATTTTGCCCCGCACCCACGGTTCGGCCCTGTTTACCCGGGGCGAGACCCAGGCTCTGGTGGTGGCAACCCTTGGCACCGGTGACGATGAGCAGTTCGTTGACAGCCTTGAGGGCACTTACAAGCAAAATTTCATGCTCCACTATAATTTCCCCCCCTATTCCGTCGGCGAAGCGGGCCGCACCGGCTTTACCTCCCGGCGCGAAGTGGGCCATGGCAAGCTGGCCTGGCGGGCCATCAATCCCGTCCGGCCCAGCACCGAGGAATTTCCCTATACCCTGCGCGCCGTCTCCGAAGTCACCGAAAGCAACGGTTCTTCGTCCATGGCCACGGTATGCGGCACCTCCCTGGCGCTTATGGATGCCGGCGTGCCCATGAAACGGCCGGTGGCCGGCATTGCCATGGGGCTTATTCTCGAGGGCGAGAAATTCGCGGTCTTAAGCGATATTTTAGGCGATGAAGATCATCTGGGGGACATGGATTTCAAGGTTGCCGGCACCTCCGAGGGTATTACCTCCCTGCAGATGGACATCAAGATCGCCGGGATTACCGAAGAGATCATGCAAAGCGCCCTGGAGCAGGCCAAGGGGGGACGCGAGCATATTCTGAATGAAATGTCCAAAGCCCTCGATGTGGCCCGGGACGAGGTGGGCGAATATGCCCCGCGCATCGAGACCATGAAAATCCCCACCGACAAAATCCGCGAGGTCATTGGCACCGGCGGCAAGGTTATTCGCGAGATCGTCGAGAAAACCGGGGCCAAGGTCAATATCGAGGACGACGGTACCATCAAGATCGCCTCGAACGACAACTCCGAGATTGAAGCTGCGATCAAATGGATCAAGTCGATCACCGATGAGCCGGAAGCGGGGGTGATCTATCAAGGTACCGTTGTCAAAACCGCCGACTTCGGCGCCTTTGTCAATTTCTTTGGTCCCCGGGACGGTCTGGTCCATATTTCACAGCTCGCTTCGGAACGGGTCGGCAAGACCACCGATGTGGTCAAGGAGGGGGACAAGGTCTGGGTCAAGCTTCTGGGCTTTGATGACCGGGGCAAGGTGCGCCTGTCCATGAAAGTGGTCGATCAGGAAACCGGCGAAGAAATCGAGTAACCTGTTTCACGGATTTTTTTTCCGAAAACCGTGTGGAAACGCGAAAAGACCCTGCTCCGGCGGGGTCTTTTTTTTACGAACCGGAATCCCGGGGCAAAATCTGCTGGGGCGGCCGGTGGCCGTCGCGAAAAACGCGAATGTTTACAATCACCATCTCGCCCATTTCAATGCGGCTTTCCAGGGTGGCAGAGCTCATATGGGCGGTCAGAACGACTTTGTGATCCCGGGCCAGAGCCAACAGGCGGGGATTGACCCCCGGGGCATGCTCGAACACATCCAGCGCCGCGCCGCTTAATCGCCCGCCCTCGATGGCGGCGATCAGGGCGGTTTCATCCACCAGTTCGGGCCGGGATACATTGACCAGATATGCATCACTTTTCATGAGCGCCAGCCGGCCGGCATGGATCAATCGGGTTGTGTCCGGAGTTGCCGGCACATGCAATGTCACAATATCCACTTCTGCCAGCATTTCATCGAGGTCGGGCCAAAACCGGGCCTCCAAGGGCGCCTCTACTGCTTCGGGCCGTCTTTGGCGGGCGTAATAGTGGATTTTGAGGCCAAAGGCATGGGCCCGCCGCGCCACCGCCTCGCCGATCCGGCCCAGCCCGACAATACCCAAAGATTTCCCGCTTAACCGGCGCCCGAGCATCCAGGTGGGCGACCAGCCGGCCCAGTTGCCCGGCCCGGTAAGAACCTGGGCCCCCTCGGTCAGCCGGCGGGGCACGGCAACAATGAGGGCCATGGCCATGTCGGCGGTGTCTTCGGTCAAAACACTGGGGGTGTTGGTCACGGTGATATTGCGGGCGGCGGCCGCATCGATATCAATATTGTCATATCCATTGCCGAACTGGGCAATCAGGCGCACGCGCTTCCCCAGTTTTTCGATCAGCTCCCCATCGATCCGGTCGGTAATCGAAGGCACTAAAACATCACAATCGCGGGCCCGGGCCAGCAATTCATCGTGCTCAAGCGCCCCATCCCCGGGGTTGATCCATACATCGAACAGGTCGGCCATTCTCGCTTCGACCTGCCGGGGCAGGCGGCGGGTTACCACAACACGGGTGTTCATTCAGCCCGGCCCCTTCAGCGACCGTTAAGGTCTTTGCGGTTAAGATTTTAGCTCAGATTTGTCAGGATTTCAAAGCAATGCCGCACCCGGTTTTATCCTTTGCCACCCACTGGTTCGCCCGATGGGCCAAACCAGCCATTGCCGCCCTTGGGTTGATCGGCATCCTTGGGGTTGCCAGCGTCAGCGCTCAGTCCGGCCCCATGCCACGGTTTGTTTCTCTGGCATCGGGGGAAATCAATGTACGTGTCGGCCCCGGCCAGCGCTATGACATAGCCTGGGTGTTCGTCAAACAGGGTCTGCCGGTGGAAATCATCCAGGAATATGATAACTGGCGAAAAATCCGCGACAATGAAGGCGCGGAGGGCTGGGTGCACCGCAACTTGTTGTCCGGCGCCCGCACCGCTCTGGTGGCGCCTTGGCTGACCGAGGGGGAAATTCCGGTCATGACCCAGCCCAACAGCTTTTCACCTCTGCGGGTGCGCGCCGCGCCCAGGGTTCTGGTTTCGGTATTAAAATGCGACAGCGAATGGTGCCGGGTCACCGGCACCTACCCCGGCGATGCGGGGGGAAATATGCGCCGGTTTTCCGGCTGGATCGCCCAGGACAGGCTATGGGGGGTTTATTCCGGCGAGCAGCTCAAATAACCGCCGGCACGCCCACAAACCCTAACGGGAGCGGCGCCGTACCCGCACCACAACATCCACATGGGTGACTTCCATGCCCCGGGGCGCCTCGGGCACGCCGGCAATGACAATGGAACTGGAGGGAATATCCACCACCCGCTGCTCTTCCTCAATGAAAAAATGATGGTGGTCGGATGTATCGGTATCGAAATAGGACCGGGCGGCATCGACGGTCACTTCGCGTAACAATCCGGCGCCCAAAAACTGATGCAGTGTATTGTAGATGGTCGCCAGCGACACTTTGACGCCGGCTGTGGCCGCCTCGGTATGCAGCTGCTCGGCGCTGACATGGCGATGCCCGCCGCCGAACAATATTCCCGCAAGCGCCAGCCGCTGCCGGGTGGGGCGCAAACCCACCATACGCAACACCGCAGTCAGACACGGGCGTCGGGACGTCGTGCCACGTTGGATCGGCCGGCCCCTACCCACGTCCGGCGTGGCCGGGGTCGATGTGGTGTGGTCAAGATTTTGCCCGTCGTCCATGCTCTTAGCACTCTCCTTGCATCGGGCACGCCCGGCTTGTGCCGGAACCCCCCGATCGCCCAATTCCGTCAAACCGGGAAATTGGGGCACCGCACTCTCTATACGGCCCGGTGTGCCGCGGTTCAAGCCACTGTCGCCAAAGGGCCATTCAAACCGGCGGCATCATGCTGGCATTGCGCCGCGCGACGGGAGGCATTGGCGGGGGGCAATGAAAGTGCTAACCACGCCTGTAGCCCAAAAAATCAACAACAGGGGTCCCATGGACCAGACCTCATCGACATCGCAAAGCCCCGTTGCCCGTCAAAACGCCTACGATTATGACGAACTGATCGATTGTGCCAACGGCCGGCTGTTCGGCGACGGCAATGCGCAGCTGCCCCTGCCGCCCATGCTCATGTTTGACCGCATCACCCGCATCGATGAAACGGGGGGCGAGTTCGGGCGCGGGCAAGTGCGCGCCGAGCTGGATTTAACCCCCGAACACTGGTTTTTCGCCTGCCATTTCAACGATGATCCGGTCATGCCGGGCTGTCTGGGACTGGACGCGTTATGGCAGATGGTTGGGTTTTTTCTTGGCTGGACCGGGTCACCGGGCCGGGGCCGGGCCCGGGCAGGGGAAATCAAGTTTGCCGGACAGATCACCCAGAATATCTCTTTGGTGGAGTATGGTGTGGACATGAAACGTATCATGCGCGCCGGTGTCGTGCTGGGTCTCGCCGACGGGTGGGTAAAAGCGGACGGAGACATTATATATGTGGCGCGGGGCCTGCGGGTTGGCCTGTTTACCGACCTTTAGCCACATTTTCGAAAAAATCTGAGAATTGCGAGAATTCATGAAGCGAGTTGTGGTTACCGGCATGGGCATTGTTGCCTCGATCGGCAACAATCTTGGGGAGGTGCTCACCAGCCTCAAACAGGCCCGTTCGGGCATTTCCAAAGCCCCCGACTATGAAAAATACGGCTTTCGCTGTCAGGTCCACGGCGCACCTGATCTCGACCCGTTTGAAGTTCTTGACCGGCGCACCGCCCGGTTCATGGCCCGGG
>JAADFY010000244.1 GCA_013152625.1 Alphaproteobacteria bacterium | reverse complement strand
CTGGTTTGCCGGTCGCGCACGATGATGGTGAATTCATTGCCCCCGTTCAAAGTTCTGATATCGCAAAGGCGCACATCGGCCTGGGGGTTGGTGCCATAGGTAATCACCCGCCGGTCAGCGATTTCGCCCACCAGCGCCTGCACCTCCCCATGATCAAGACACAGCACCGCAAACCCGTAAAACGGGACATTCTCGACAAAATTCAAAAACGCCGCCCGCAGCGCCTCAAACGAGCCGAAATGGTCGAGATGTTCAGGGTCAATATTGGTGACCACCGCCACATCGGCAGGCAGTTTGACGAACGTGCCGTCGCTTTCGTCCGCCTCCACCACCATCCACTCCCCGTCCCCGAGCCGCGCATTGGTGCCATAGGCATTGATGATGCCGCCATTGATCACCGTGGGATCGAGATTGCCCGCATCCAGAAGCGCCGCCACCAGCGAGGTTGTGGTGGTTTTGCCATGGGTGCCACCGATGGCAATGGCGTTTTTGAAGCGCATGATCTCGGCCAGCATTTCGGCCCGCCGCACCACCGGCAGCGATCGGTTGCGCGCCGCCACAAGCTCGAGATTGTCTTTGTCAATGGCCGAGGAAATGACCACCACGGCGGCATCCTTGAGATTTTCCGCCCGCTGGCCGATTTCCACCTCGATCCCCATGGCCCGAAGGCGCACCACATTGGCGTTGGCGCTCAAGTCGGACCCGCGCACGATATAGCCCTGGGTATGCAGAACCTCGGCAATGCCGCTCATGCCAATGCCGCCAATGCCGACAAAATGGACCGGCCCGATATTGCCTGGCATTTTCATTGTTGCGGTGTTCCCTTTTGATCTGGTGAGCTTTTTGCCCCGCTGGCAACCTGTATGACCACATCGGCCAACCGGCCCACGGCGTCCGGCCGCCCCACCTTATGCGCCCGTGCCGCCATGGCTGGCAATATGGTTTGGGTCGCAAACAGGTCGCCCAGTTCACTGGCAAGCAATTCTGGTGATAAATTGTCCTGCTCGAGCATAACCGCTCCGCCGGCGCTGGCCATATGGGTGGCATTGGCCCGCTGGTCATTGTCCAGCGCACCGGGCAAGGGCACTAAAATCGACGGTCGCCCGATAACCCCCAGTTCCGCCACCGTGGACGCCCCCGCCCGCGAGATAACCAGATGGCTTTGGGCGATGCGCTCGGGCAGGTCGGGGAAAAACTCGGCCAGTTCCACATTGATTTTGGCCCCGGCATAAGCGCCGGTAACCCGTTCGAGATCTTCGGGCCGGCATTGCTGGACAATATCCAACCGTTCGCGCAGGTCTTTGGGCAGGCCGGCTATGGCCGGCGGCACGATGTCGGCAAAAAACCGCGCGCCCTGGGAGCCGCCAAAAACGACGATCCGGGCGACCGGGCTGAAATTGCCGGGTAGGGAATATTGCGCTGCCCCCGCACCCGATCACGCACCGGATTGCCGGTGACCACCAGCGGCACCCGGTATCGGTCGGCATAGATTGTATTTTCAAACCCGAGGGCAAGGGTGTCACAAAATCGGGCAAGCGCCCGGTTGGCCCGGCCCAGAACGCCGTTGGCCTCGTGCAGAACCCCCGGAATGCCCATGAGCGAGGCCGTCAGGAACGGCGAAAAGGTCGGATAACCGCCAAAACCCACCACCGCGTCGGCGTCGATCTTTCGCAGAACGCGCCAGGCCGAAACCATGCCTCCGGCCAGCACCAGCCCGGCCCGCAGTGCTTTTAAGGGATTGCGGACGCTGGGGGTTGCCGCCGGGATCGTATGTATGGCTTCGGCTGGGAAATCGCTGCCAAACCGGCCGCTGCGCACATCAGTGATCAGATGGCAGGTGTGGCCCCGGCGCAAAAGCTCCTGTGCCAGCGCTTCGGCGGGAAACAGGTGCCCCCCCGTGCCCCCCGCCATCAGGACAAAAAGGCTCATTGCGCCGGTTGCTGTGCCGCCACCCGGTTGAGCGGCAGGCCCGAAGCAATCGCTTCCCGGGGGTTGCGGCGGGTCAGCGCGAGAACGACCCCCATCCCGAAGGCAATGGCAATCATCGAAGTGCCGCCGTACGAGACAAATGGCAGCGTCATGCCCTTGGGCGGAACCAGGTTCAGATTGACCGCCAGATTGATCACCGCCTGCAGGCCGAACTGCAAAGCCAGCGCACTAGCCGCCAGCCTTGAGAACATGTTCGGCAACGCCTGGGCCCGCCAGAGGCCCCGTGTGACCACGAAAACAATAACCACCACCAGCGCCAGACTGAATAAAATGCCAAATTCGCCCGCCGCCGCCGAAAATACAAAATCAGCATGGGCATCGGGCAGGGCACGGGCGGCAACCGCCTCCCCCGGCCCCCGGCCAAACCAGCCCCCTTCGCTCAGGGACTGGAGCGCTTTGTCGATCTGGTAGTTGTCGCCAACACCGGGGTTTATGAAGGAATCAATGCGTCTGGCCACATGGGGAAAAAAAACATAGGCGGCCACAAACCCCGCTCCGGACAAACCCACCAGGGCGATGATCACCCACCAGGAAATTCCGGCGATAAACAACAATCCTGCCCAGGTCATGACCACCAGCGCCGTCTGCCCGATATCCGGTTGCAATATCAGCAACCCCGAAATGATCGCCAGCAGAACAAGGGTAATGGTGTGACTGGGCACATTCTGGCGTTTGAATTTTTCCGAAATCAGCCAGGCGGCAATAATGGCAAACCCGGGCTTGACGAACTCGGAGGGCTGAATCGACAGACCGCCAAACGACAGCCAGCGCTGTGACCCGTTGACCTCGGTGCCAACCAGAACGGTCAGACCCAGAAGAAAAATCGACCCCAACAATAACACCAGTCCGCCAATTCGCGCCTGCCGCGGGGTCATGAGCGAGGCCCCCACCAGCACCATCAGGGTTGGCACGGTATAACCGATATGGCGGACGATAAAGTACCAGTCGTCCTTGCCCAGTCTTTCGGCCACAGCCGGGCTGGCGGCAAAACTCATCACGATCCCGGCGGTCAACAAGAGCATGAGCGCGCCGAGCATTTCCCGGTCGACGGTCCACCACCACTCGGCCAGCAACGTCTTTTTTTCGCGTGAAAACATGAAGCGGCCCCGATACGAGAAACAAGCAGGAGGTTCGGGCCTGGACCCGGACCCAAACATTAACGGACAATGGTTACCAAACGGCAACCAGCCACCCAGCGCCTCGGCGAGGTGCGAGCCTCCCAGCCCGGGCGGTTTGCGAACCTCCAAAGGCAAAAGAACTCATACGCTCACAATTTATACATGCCCGGCTCTCAACGAGGACGGAGCGGGCGTTTAGCCCGCGCGTCGCAGGCGTGAG